>DATLFZ010000284.1:0-3436 GCA_035540795.1 Beijerinckiaceae bacterium
GCGGCATCTCCCCTTCCGGGTACTCCACCGGCACCTCGGCCTTGTCGGCATGGCGCGCCCAGCTGTTGTCGTCGATCTCGGTGTCGATCGAGCCGGGGCAGATGACGTTGACCCGGATGCCGTGGCGGCCGAGCTCCACCGCCTGCTGCTTCGCGAGCGCCACCTGCGCGGCCTTGCTGCAGGTGTAGGCGGTGGCGCCGGCGCTGGTGAAGCTGCGGCTGCCGTTGATCGAGGAGGTGATCACGATCGCGCCGCCCCGCTTCTTCAGGTGCGGCACCCCGAAATGCAGGGTGAGGAAGGTGCCCCGCAGGTTGATGCCGAGGGTCTCGTCCCATTCCTCCGGGCGGATCTCGTCGATGGGCGCGCGCACCCCGTTGATGCCGGCGTTGGCGACGAGGATGTCGAGCCGGCCGAAGCGGCGCACCAGCTCCGCGACGGCCGCCTTCATGGCGGCGTCGTCGCGCACGTCGGCCGGGAGCGCGACCGCCTCGCCGCCGTTGCCGCGGATCTCCTGCGCCGTCGCCTCGACCTCCTCCGCCGTGTCGCTGAGCGCGCCGATGCGTGCCCCCTCCTGGGCGAGCCGCACGGCCGTCGCCTTGCCGATGCCCGAACCCGCCCCCGTGACCAGGGCGACCTTCCCGGCGAGCTCCATCACGAGGCCTTCTTCGGCAGGTTCTTGCGCTTGGTGTGGGCGAGCTCCTCGAGCTGCTTTTCGCTCATCGACTCGACCATGCTTTTCGAGGCGCCCTTCAGGCCCGATTTGGGCGAGTCGCCGCGCTTGGCCGAGAGCGCCGCGCCGGCGGCCATCTGCTGCTTCTTGGATTTCGCGGGCATCAAAAACCCTCCCGAACTGCCGCCCCGCGAACGCGAGACGGTGCGGTTCCGTTCCGGAACCAGCTACACGGACAGGAACCCTTTCCCGGACGGGGCGGTTTCGTCGGCGAGCAAGGACAAGGAGGCGGCGATGCGCGACGGGCTTCCCCGGGCGAGCGTGCTCGACACGCTGGCCCTCCTCGGCGAGGTGGTGGTGCCGACGCTGGGCAAGGGCGTGCTGGTGCGCCGGCCGCACGTGGTCGGCCTGGCCGAGACGCTCGGCCTCGACAGCCGGGCCGTGAAGCGCATGCAGCGCCTGCGCAAGAAGTACGGCCGCGGGCCGCTGATGACGGCGATGCCGGGCCGCAAGCAGGCGGTGATCCTCGCCCCCGAGCACGTGGAACAGGTGCTGCAGGGGGCGCCCGAGCCCTTCTCGCCGGCGACCGCGGAGAAGCGGGCGGCGCTCGCCCATTTCGAGCCCAAAGTGGCGCTGATCTCGACCCCGCCGGAACGCACCGTGCGCCGGCGCTTCAACGAGGAGGTGCTCGAGTTCAAGTGCCCGGTCCACTCGATGGCCGACACCTTTCTGGAGGTGGTCGCGGAGGAGGCGCGGGCCATGCTCGGCAAGGCCGGGCCGGAGCTCGCCTGGGGCGACTTCTTCGAGACCTGGTACCGGATCGTGCGCCGGATCATCCTCGGCCGCGGCGCCGCGGACGACCACGAGCTCACCGACATGCTGGCGAAGCTGCGCGGCGCCGGCAACTGGGCCTTCTTCCATCCGGGCCGGCCGTCCCTGCGCGAGCGCTTCCTGACCCGCCTGTCCGAGCACCTCGCCCGCGGCGAGCCGGGCAGCCTCGCCGAAGTGATCGCCAAAATGCCGAAGCACCCGGACATGGAACCGGTCCATCAGGTGCCGCAATGGCTGTTCGCCTTCGATCCCGGCGCCATGGCGAGCTTCCGGGCGCTCGCCGTGCTCGCGACCCACGAACGGGAGGCCGAGCGCGCCCGGGCCGAGATCGCCGACCGGGACTGGAAGGACCTGCCCTTCGTGCGGGCCTGCATCCTCGACAGCCTGCGCCTGTGGCCGACGACGCCGGCGATCCTGCGCGAGACCACCCGGGACGTGGCGTTCGACACCGGCACCATGCCGAAGAACACGCACGTCATGATCTTCGCGCCGTATTTCCACCGGGACGACGAGAACCTCGACTACGCGCACCGCTTCCACCCGGACCTGTGGCTGTCGGAAACGCCCGGCGGCGGCTGGCCGCTCGTCCCCTTCAGCGGCGGCCCCGCCGCCTGCCCGGCCCGCGACTTCGTGCCGATGATCGGCAGCGCCATGATGGCCCACATCCTGCAGGGCCGCCGCCTGGCGCTGCCCCGGCCGGACCGCCTCGACCCCGCCAAGCCGATGCCGGGGACGCTCGACAACTACACCCTGAAGCTGCGGCTCTCGGCGGGGTAGGGGGGCTCACCCCCGTCATCCTCGAACGGCGCGCCAGCGCCGTTCGAGGATCGCAGGCCGCGCTCTCGACGGGCGGTCCTCGGGTCGCGCTGCGCGCGCCCGAGGGATGACGGTGGGTTAATCCGGTGGGCGCGCCACGAAAAAGGCCCCGGGGGTCGCCCCCGGGGCCTTCGTGTTTCTGGCCGGCGTAGCCGGGGCGGATGGACTCAGAAGTCCATGCCGCCCATGCCGCCGCCGCCCGGCATGGCCGGAGCGGAGTCCTTCTTCGGCAGCTCGGCGACCATGGCCTCGGTGGTGATGAGGAGGCCGGCGACCGAGGCCGCGTCCTGGAGCGCCGTGCGCACGACCTTGGCCGGGTCGACGATGCCCGCCTGGATCATGTCCACGTACTCTTCGGTCTGGGCGTTGAAGCCGTAGGTCTGGGACTTGTTGTCCCCGATCTTGCCGACGACGATCGAGCCCTCGACGCCCGAATTCTCGGCGATCTGCCGGATCGGGGATTCGAGCGCGCGCAGCACGATGTTGATGCCGGCGCGGATGTCGGGGTTGTCGCTGGTCAGCTTCGACACGGCCTGCTTGGCGCGCAGCAGCGCCACGCCGCCGCCCGGCACGATGCCCTCCTCGACCGCCGCGCGGGTGGCGTTGAGGGCGTCGTCGACGCGGTCCTTCTTCTCCTTGACCTCGACCTCGGTCGCGCCGCCGACGCGGATCACCGCGACGCCGCCCGCGAGCTTGGCGAGACGCTCCTGGAGCTTCTCGCGGTCGTAGTCCGAGGTGGTCTCCTCGATCTGCGCCTTGATCTGCCCGACGCGCGCCTCGATGTCCTTGCGCTTGCCGGCGCCGTCGATGATCGTGGTGTTCTCCTTCTCGATGCGCACCCGCTTGGCGCGGCCGAGCATGTTGAGGGTCACGTTCTCGAGCTTGATGCCCAGATCCTCGGCGATCATCTGGCCGGCGGTGAGGACGGCGATGTCCTCGAGCATGGCCTTGCGGCGGTCGCCGAAGCCGGGCGCCTTCACGGCCGCGACCTTGAGGCCGCCGCGCAGCTTGTTGACCACGAGGGTGGCGAGCGCCTCGCCCTCCACGTCCTCGGCGATGATGAGCAGCGGCTTGCCGGTCTGCACCACCGCCTCGAGGATCGGCAGCATCGCCTGCAGC
>DATLFZ010000285.1:0-4138 GCA_035540795.1 Beijerinckiaceae bacterium
GCTGCTTGGCGACCGGCGCGATGCCCGGCAGCGGCCGGTCGCCGTCGCGGGCGTGGGCGGTGTCGCCGATGACGAAGATCTCCGGCCGGCCCGGCACGGTGAGATCCGGCCCGACCTCGACCCGGCCGGCCCGGTCCATGGCGGCGCCGAGCCAGCGCCCGGCGGGCGATGCCCGCACGCCGGCGGCCCAGATCAGCGTGCCCGCCTCGATCCGCTCCGCACCGAGGGTGACGCCGCCTTCGTCGCAGGCGGTCACGGCGGTGCCGAGCCGGACCTCGACCCCGAGCCGCTCGAGAGAGCGCAGGGCCGCCCCCGACAGGCGCGCATCGAAGGTCGGCAGGACGCGCTGCGCCCGGGTCCTCCTGGTCGAGGCCGGGCGCAGCGCGGGTCGATCGCCCGGAAATCGGCAGCCAGCGCCTTGCGGGCGAGCTCGGCGATGGCGCCCGCCATCTCGACCCCGGTCGGGCCGGCGCCGATCACCACGAAGGTGAGGAGGCGGCGCCGCTCGACCGGGTCGCCCTCCGTCTCGGCCTCCTCGAAGGCGAGCAGGATGCGCCGGCGCAGGGCGGTGGCGTCGTCGATCTTCTTGATGCCGTGGGCGTGTTCGGCCCACTCGTCGCGGCCGAAATAGGCGTGCTTGGCGCCGGTCGCGAGGACGAGGAAGTCGTACGGGATGCGCCGGTCGCCGGCGATCACCTCCCGGCGCTCCGCGTCGATGCCGGTCACCTTGGCGAGGATCACGGCGGCGTTCGCCTGCCGGCGCAGGATCGCCCGGATCGGCGAGGCGATGTCGGCCGGCGACAGTCCTGCGGTCGCCACCTGGTAGAGCAGGGGCTGGAACAGGTGGTAGTTGCGCCGGTCGACGACGGTGACGTCGACTTCCGCCCGCGCCAGCGCCCGCGCCGCCGACAGGCCGCCGAACCCGGCGCCGACGATCACGACCCGCTTCCGCGGCTGGTCCGCTGCCCGCATGGTTGGCCTCCCTGGCGTCGAGGCATGGTCGCAGGGGCCCCCGCGGACCTGAAATGCCGGCTCCGCATCGGCTCGATGCCCGGGCCCTATCCGCTACTTCGCGTCCATGGGGGTGACCGGGCGCCAGTCGGCGGCGGGCGGGGCGGCGAGGAGCCGCTCGCAGCGCTCGATCATGAGCCGGGACGGCGGGTCGCCGCCGCGCAGGTCGTCCGCCCGGCGGAAGGCGACCGCCGCCTCGGTCCAGCGCCGGGCCCGGTAGGATTCGAGCCCGACCTCGTAGGCGGCGACCCAGGCGGGGACCTCGCCGGCGGTCCCGACGAGCTCGTAGACGGTGGTGACCCCCTCCCGCCCGTAGACGGTGATGTGGTCGAGCTCGCGGGCGACGATCGCGTCCTTCGCCTGGCGCCGGGTCTCCTCGCCGATCAGGATGCCGGTGCCGTAGAGCTTGTTGATGCCTTCGAGGCGGCTCGCGACGTTCACCACGTCGCCGAGCGCGGTGTAGTTGAGCCTCGCCGGCGAGCCGATGTTGCCGACGAGCGCGATGCCGCTGTCGATGCCGATGCGGATGCGCAGCGGCGCGCCGGCATCGTCGACGAGGCCCGCCGCGCGGACCGCCTCGAGGCAGGCGAGTGCCGCCCGGCAGGCGGCGGCGGCGTGGTCCGGCGCCGGCCGCGGCGCCCCCCAGAAAGCCATCACCGCGTCGCCGATGAACTTGTCGACGGTGCCGCCATGGGCCTCGATCGCCCGCGACATGGCGTCGAGATAGGCGCCGATCAGGGGCACGACGTCGCCCTTGAGCCGCTCCGACAGGCCGGTGAAGCCGGCGACGTCGGCGAACATCACCGTCAGCGGCCGGGTGCTCCCGCCCGGCCGGGCCTCGACCCCCTCGGCGAGGAGGGTGCGGACGAGGTCGCGGGGGATGTATTTTCCGAACGCGTCGAGGCCGCCCCGCACCCGCACCAGCGCCGCGGAGAGCGCGTCGAACTCGGACAGGCGCGAGGGGCGGCGGCGGATGCGGTCGAGCATGAAGGTCTCGACATGGCCGAGATCGCCGACGACGGCACGCAGGGGCTCGGCGACGAGGCGCTGCGCCGCGACGAGGGACAGGAGGGCCGCGACCGCGACGAACAGGGCGATGACGAGCCAGAGACGCCGGGTGGTGCGGGCGACCTCGCCCCAGAATTCCTCCTGCGGCACGACGACCGCGACCCGCCAATCCTGGAAGCCGAGGGGGGCGAGCGTCACCCCGTGCTCGGCCCCCCCGGAGGAGACGGTGAGATCCGCAGGCGCGGCCGCGGCCGGGTCGCCGGAAACGAGGCGCTCGCCGACCTGTCGCACCACGTCGTAGAGCGGATGGCGGGTCGGATCGGCGCGCACGACCTCGTCCGCCTCCGGATCCGGCGCGGCGACGATGTGGCCGTCCGCCCCCAGGATGAAGGCGGCCCCGGTGCGGCCGATCGCGAGCCCGGCGAGGAAGCGCGACAGGCGGTTCAGGTCGATCATCACCGCGAGCACGCCCTGGCGCTCGCCGTAGACGTCGACCGGTCCCGCATAGGCGACCGCCGCCCGGCGCGCCTCCGGGTGACTGGTCACGAAGAACCAGGCCGGGTCCTGCGCCGCGAGGGCGGTCGCAAACCATTCCTGCTCGCGCACGTCGAAGGCGGTCGGCTCGAAGCGGCGCTCCTCGAACTCGATGTCGTCGGAGAACACCTTGTAGCGGTCGATGCGCCTGGTGCGGGGACCGGCCGCCGCGGCGGCGATCTCCATCATTTCGAGGCGGCGGTCGCCGAGCTTGTGCGAGGCGAAGAATCCGCCGTCCTCCCAGCCGAAGGCGACCCAGGACAGGGCCGGCTGCGCCTGGATCTGGGACAGGAACACGAATTCGCGCTTGTCGGCCTCCCGGCTGTCGATCACGCCCTGGACCAGGATGGTGCGCAGCGCCCCGAAGGCGGCCTGCGCGTCGGCGATGCGGGCGGCGACTTCGTGGCGTACCGCCGCGGTGATCTGGCGCTCGAGGGCCTCGACGAGGCCGCGGCTGTTGCTCTGCGCGGTGCGGTGCCACAGCCCGTGCACGGTCCCGGCGCTGATCAGGATGCAGCCGAGGACGATGCCGGACAGGACGGTGCGGATGCCGACGCGCATGGCGGTCCCGATGCGGCCCGAGCCGCGGGCGCACTATAGCAGCGCCGCCGATGCGGGCGCGCTATGGCATCGATGGGAAAAGGGCATTTCACGGCGCGCCGCGGACGGTGCGGAATGGGCGAAAGGGGACCTCGCCCATGACGGCCCTCCCTCGACGCCTCGCCCGCTTAGACATGCTCGACGGCCTCGTGGCGCTGACCGCCCGGGTCGCGGCCGGCGGGGTGTTCTGGCGCTCCGCTCTCACCAAGCTCGACGGATTCGGGGTCAGCGAGGCGGCCTACTTCCTCTTCCGCGAGGAATACCGGCTGCCGCTGATCGATCCCGACGTGGCGGCGGTGGTCGCGACCGCGTGCGAGCTCCTGTTCTCGGCGCTGCTGATCGTCGGCCTCGCCGCCCGGTTCTCGGCGCTGGTCCTCCTGGCGATGACCGCCGTGATCCAGCTGCTCGTCTATCCGGGCGGCTGGCCCGAGCACGTCCTGTGGGCGGCGGCGCTCCTCGTGATCCTGGCGCGCGGCCCCGGCGCCTTCTCCGCCGACCGTCTCCTCGAACGGCTGCGCGGCGCCTGACCGTCAGCGGGCGCAGAGCGGCCGCGCGCCCGGATGCTCCTCGACCGCGACGACGAGACCGAGGCTGAAGAGCTGGGCGAGGGCCTGGACGAGGTCGAACTCCGCCGCCGCCGCCGCGCGCCGATGCGCCTGGGCGATGGTGGCGCGCCGCTGCAGCGCGTCGAGGAAGGCGAAGCCGCCGGGCGGCAGCCGAGTCGCCACGACGGCGAGGTCGGGCCGGGCGACGAGGACGTCCTCCCCCCGCCAGTTTTGAATCGGGGCGGGCCCGCCCGGCGCCTGGTGCGCCTCCCAGATCGCGAGGACCGGATGCGGCGAGGACACCAGCTCGACGGAGGGATGCAGCACGACCCGGGCCCGCTCCCACACGCCCTGCCCGATGGCGAGGAGGTCCTGCGGCACGAGCGGCGTCGCGTCGGCGGCGTTCGCGGCGCGGGCCCGGGTGGTGCTGCATCCCTCCG
>DATLFZ010000286.1:0-5062 GCA_035540795.1 Beijerinckiaceae bacterium
CTCGATCCGGATCCGTGGTCGTGAGCCGGCTGCCGCTCCCGCCCCGCGGCGGCGACGCCCTCGACGCGCTGCTCCTCGACGCCACCGTCAAGGGCGTGCCGGAGGGCGCCGGCCCGGTGCGGCTGGGTGACGTGGGCGCACAGGGCTGGACCCTCCTGCGGGGCGACCTGCCGCTGCCGGCGGCGGTGCTGCGCCGCGACCGCCTCCTGGCCAACGCCGCCTGGATGAAGGCGCTCGCCGAGGAAAATGGGCTGAAGCTCGCGCCGCACGGCAAGACCACCATGGCGCCGCAGCTCTTCGCCCTGCAGCTCGAAGAGGGAGCATGGGCGATCACGGTCGCGACGACGCAGCAGCTCGCGGTCGCCCGCCGCTTCGGCGCGCCGCGAGTGGTGCTGGCGAACCAGCCGGTCGGCCGCCCGGCGATCGACGCCTGTTTCGCCGCCCTCGCGGATACGGAGCTGTACTGCCTCGCCGATTCCCCGGAGGGTGTCGCAGCGCTGGCCGACGGGGCCCGGCGGGCCGGGGCCGCGCGCCCGCTGCGGGTGCTGGTCGAGGTGGGAGTGGCGGGCGGCCGCACCGGCGCCCGCACGCCGGAGGCGGCGGTGGCCGTCGCCCGGGCGGTCGCCGCGGCGCCGGGCCTCTCCCTGTCCGGCATCGAGTGCTTCGAGGGCATCCTGCCCGACGTCCCCGCCGTCGACCGCCTCCTCGACGCGGTGCTCGCGGTCGCCGAGTCCTGCGCCGCCGAAGGGCTGTTCGGCGACGGGCCGGTCGTGCTGAGCGCCGGCGGCAGCGCCTTCTACGACCGGGTCGGCGAACGCCTCGGCTCCGCGGCGTTCGGGGGGCGCGAGACGATCAAGCTCCTGCGCAGCGGCTGCTATCTCACGCACGATTCCATCGGCTACGACGCCGCCTTCCGGCGCATCCTGGGCGAGGCCCGCCTCGCCCTGCCGCCGGGGCGGCTCGAGCCGGCCCTCGAGGTCTGGGCGCACGTGCAGTCCCGCCCGGAGCCCGGGCGGACCATCCTGACCATGGGCAAGCGCGACGTGAGCCACGACGCCGGGCTGCCGGTGCCGCTCCTGTGGTTCCGCCCGGGCGCCATGGACCGTCCCGAGCCGATGCCCCGCGGCCACGTGGTCCTCGCCCTCAACGACCAGCATTGCCATCTCGGCACGCCCGGCGAGAGCCCGCTCTCCGTCGGCGACATGGTCGCCTTCGGCATCGGCCACCCTTGCACAACCTTCGACAAATGGGGTCTGCTGATGGTCGTCGACCCCGACTACACGGTCGTCGACGCGGTCAGGACCTTCTTCTGAGGAGAGCTTTCGTGCGCCTCGCGCTCATCCACGTCGCCCAGGAGACGAACGACTTCAACCCGCAGCCGACGACTTTGCGCGACTACCGCGCCTTCGGCATCTTCGAGGGACGCGAGATCGTCGAGAAGCTGCGCGGCGTCGGCCAGATCGGCGGCCACCTCCAGGCGGTGGCGGAATCGGGGCTTTCCATCGAGACGGTGCCGATCATCCGCGCCTGGGCGGTGGCGGGCGGGCGCATCACCCGCGAGGCGTTCGACTTCTTCCAGGAGCGCATCCGCACCGGGCTCGCGGCGGCAGGCCCGATCGACGGCCTCGCCCTCCAGCTCCACGGCGCCTGCGCGGCGGAAGGGATCGACGACGTGGAGGGCGAGCAGGTCGCCCTGTGCCGCGCGATCCTCGGCGACGACGTCCCGATCGTCCTCGGGCTCGACCACCACGCCAACGTGACCCGGAAGATGGTCGAGGCCGCGACCGCCATCGTCGGCCACCGCACGCAGCCGCACGACCCGTTCGACACCGGCCTGATCGGGACCCGGCTCCTCATCCGCATCCTCCGCGAGGGGCTGAAGCCGGTCACGGCCTGGCGCAAGATCCCGCTCCTCTCGCACCAGGAGCAGTTCCTCACCGCCAAGCCGCCGATGAAGACCTGGTTCGACCGGGCCCGGGCGCTCGAGGCGGATCCCCGCGTGCTGCAGGCGTCGAACTACCCGATGCAGCCCTGGCTCGACGTCGCCGAGGGCGGCTGGGCGACGATCGTCGTCACCGACGGCGACCGCGACCTCGCCGAGCGCCTCGCCGACGAGCTCGCCGACCTCGCCTGGTCGCTGCGCGACGCGTTCCAGGTCCGCGAGGCGGTCTCCGTCGACGAGGCGGTGCGCATGGCCGACGCCGCCGAGAAGGGGGTCGTCGTCCTCAGCGACACCGGCGACACCGTGTTCGGCGGCGCCGCCGGCGACAGCAACCTGATCCTGGAAGCCATGTTGCGACTTGGCATCCGGGGCCCGGCCCTCGTGCCGATGATCGCGCCGAAGGCGGTAGCCAAGCTCGCCGCCGCCGGCGAGGGCGCCACCGTCACGCTCCCGCTCGGGGGCGAGACCGCGACCGCCTTCTTCCGCCCGATCGAGGTCACCGGGCGGGTGCGCCGCATCGGCGGCGGGGTCGTCGCGCTCGCGGACACCCACCAGCGCGAGATCGACATGGGCGTCACCGCGATCTTCGAGACCGGGCCGGTGACCATGCTGATCAGCGAGCTGCGCGGCGTCGCCGGGAACATCCCGGACGTCTACCGGGCGTTCGGCGTCGAGCCGGCGGAGTACAAGATGGCGGTCCTCAAGACCGCGTCGAACTTCCAGTACTTCGCGCCCATCAGCTCCCGGGTGATCCGCGCCGACACCCGCGGGCCCGGCCAGTCCGACGTCTTCACGCTGCCGTGGACGCGGCTTCCGCGCCCGATCTATCCTCTCGAGCGCTTCGACGACCGGCGCACGCCCACCCGGGCACCCGGCGCGCCGAGCCCCGCCACCGTCCCGAGCCCCGCGCAGGAGGTCGCCGTCCCATGACAAGCCGTCTTCGTCCCCTCGCGAAGGCCTTCGGCCTCGCCCTTCTCGCCGCGGTCGGCCTCGCGCCGCAGCCGGCGGCGGCGCAGGGCGCGCCGCTGCGGGTCGCCATCCTGGCCGACATCGCCAATTTCGACCCGCACCAGTTCTCGACCGTCAACGTGCCGGTCATCAAGAACCTCTACGACACGCTCATCGAGTACACCCCCGAGGGGAAGGCGATCCCGAGCCTGGCGACCGAGTGGTCGATCGCCCCGGACAGCACCTCGGTGACGCTGAAGCTGCGCGACGGCGTCAAGTTCCACGGCGGCGGGACCTTCGACGCGGCGGCCGTGGCGGCGAACCTCGTCAAGGCGGCCGACCCCAAGCGCGGCAAGAACGTCTACCCGACCATGTCCTTCGTCCAGGACTGGACGGTCGTCGATCCGCGCACGATCCGGCTGAACTTCAAGGCGCCGGCGCCCGAGCGCCAGATCACCGACCTGTTGCAGTTCATCACCATCATCGATCCGGCGGTGATCGACACGGTCGAGACCAAGCCCGGGGGCACGGGCGCCTATATGCTCGCCGAGCGCGTCACCGGACAGCGGCTGCGCTTCACCGCCAACCCGAACTACTGGCGCCCGAACGAGCCCGCCACGAAGGAGGTGGTCTTCACCATCTTCTCCGAGGACGGGGCCGCCACCGCCGCCCTCGAATCCGGCGCGGTCGACATGATCTTCGGCGGCAATTCGCGCAGCGCCGTCCGCCTGCGCAACGCCGGCTACCAGCTGATCCAGGGCCCCGGCCCGCTCGTGCAGAGCTTCCGCATCAACTCGACCCGCGGGCCGTTCAAGAACGCCAAGTTCCGGCAGGCCTTCAATCATCTGCTCGACCGGGAGGGCATCCTGCGGGTCGGCTATGCGGGTCTCGGCCAGGTGGTCGCCCTGCCCTGGGCCCCGGCGAGCCCGGCCTTCGACGAATCCTACAACAAGCGCTTCGCCTTCGACCTCGAGAAGGGCAAGGCGCTCCTGCAGGAATCCGGCGTGCCGGCCGCCGAAATGAGCGACTGGAAGCTCCTGGTGAACGGCGGCGACCAGGCCTCCGTGGCCATCAGCCAGGTGGCACAGGCCTCCTTCGCCAAGGTCGGCATCAACATCCAGCTCGACCTCAAGCAGGGCTCGGAGTTCGTCGACGCCCTTCTCGGCGGCAAGTTCGACACGGTCTTCGGCGGTCTCGGCAACGTCCAAAAATTCCCGTCGCGGGTGACCACCAACAGCATCTACCGCACGTCGAACAACCCGATCCTCGGCGAACCCCACCCGCATCCCGAATACGTCGCGGCGATCGAGCGGGTGAACAAGGCGCTCGGCTCCGGGCCGGAGGTGAAGGCCGACTACGACAACCTGAACAAGGTGCTGGTCGAGACCGCCTTCGCGGTGCCCACCAACACCTACGACCAGCTCCTGATCGTGGCCGGCAAGAACGTGTCGGGCTTCACCCTCGACATGGACAACATGCTCGTCCTGCGCACCATCGCGGTGAAGCGGTGAGGAGCGGCGAACGCGGAGTATCCGCCTGATGGCGGACCCGGTCCTGGCGATCCGCGACCTTGGCGTCACGTTCGTCGGATCGGGTCGGCCCGTGCCCGCGGTGCGCGGCATCGACCTCGAGGTCCACGCCAACGAGGTGCTCGGCATCGTCGGCGAATCCGGATCGGGCAAGAGCGTCGCCTCCCTCGCGGTGACGGGGCTCCTGCCGGAGACGGCCCGGGTGACGGGCTCGATCCGCCTCGACGGGCACGAGGTCATCGGCGCCGACCGGGAGCGGCTGCGCCTGATGCGCGGCCGCGACGTCGGCATCGTGTTCCAGGACCCGACCACCACCCTGAACCCCGTCCTGCCGGTCGGGGTCCAGATCGTCGAGGGTCCGCTCGAGCAGGGCCGGCTCGAACGGGGGCGGGCGCGGGCGCGGGCGATCGAGCTCCTGCGCGAGGTCGACATCGCCGATCCGGACATCCGCGTCGGCCAATACCCGCACCAGTTCTCCGGCGGCATGCGCCAGCGGGCGGTCATCGCCATGGCCATGTCCGGCCGGCCGAAGCTGATCATCGCCGACGAGCCGACCACCGCCCTCGACGTGACCGTGCAGGCGCAGGTGCTGGCCCTGCTCGCCCGCCGGCAGGCGGAGACCGGGGCAGCGGCGATCCTGATC
>DATLFZ010000287.1:0-4814 GCA_035540795.1 Beijerinckiaceae bacterium
GCCGCAACCGCCGGGTAAGCCCGCCAAAAGCGGCGAAGATGAGCCCGCCTGCGCGGGCTCATCTTCGCCGCTTTTGGCGGGCTTACCCGGCGGCGGCGGAGACACTCTCGATGATCCTGCGCGTTCTCGTCCTTCTCCTCGCGGCGGCGCTGCCGGCCGCGGCCGCCGAGCCGGTGTTCCCGCCGGGCTCGCGGCTCGGCCTCGTGCCCCCGGTCGAGATGACCCGCTCCGAGCGCTTCACCGGCTTCGAGGAGCCCCGCGGCGCCGCGATCACCCTTCTGGAGATGCCGCAGGAGGCCTACGAGGAGCTGACCCGCGGGCTCGACCTGGACGTCCTGAAGGGCCAGGGCCTGACGGTCGAGAGCCGCGAGGACGTGAGCGTCGGCGAGCGCCAGGCCGTGCTGGTGACCGGCGACCAGGAGGTGGACGGGATCCGGCTGCGCAAATGGGTGCTGGTGCTGCGGGACCCGACGCTCACCGGCTTCGCCGTCGCCCAGCGCCTGAACGACAGCCCGGTCTCCGACGAGGCGATGCGGACCGCGCTCCTGAGCCTGTCCGTGCGCCCGCCCCTCTCCGTCGACGAGCAGCTCGCGGCGCTGCCGTTCCGCATCGGCGACCGGGCCGGGTTCCGGCCCGTGCGGGCGATGGGCGGCAACGCGGTCTTCCTGACCGATGGCCCGGCCGACCAGGTCGCCGCGGCCGAGCAGCCGATCCTGATCCTCGCCCGCTCGAACGGCCCGCCGCCGCCTCCCGGCCCGCAGCGCGACGCCTTCGCCAACGCCGCCCTGCGCGACAGCGGCATCCTCGACAAGGTGGTCATCGAACGCTCGGAGAGCTTCCGCCAGAAGGGCTCGGAGTGGCACGAGATCGTGGCCCGGGCGGTGGATTCCCGCACCGGGCAGGCGGTCGTCGTCACCCAGACCCTGCGCTTCGCGCCGGACCACTACCTGCGCATGCTCGGCATCGCCCGCAGCGACGTGCGCACGGCGGTGCTGCCCCGGTTCCGGGCGGTGTTCGACAGCGTCGAGGCGAACTAGGCCTCGCCGTCCCCGTCCGCCCCGGCCGCCGCCCTGTCCTGGGGCGCGGCCTTGGGCCCGCCCTTGGATACGCCGACGAGGGCCGGCCGAAGGACCCGCTCCCCGATGACGTACCCCGGCTGGACCACCTGGGCGACGGTGCCGCTCGGCAAATCCGGGTTCGGGATCTCGAACATCGCCTGGTGCAGGTGCGGGTCGAACCGCTGCCCCTGCGGGTCGATGCGCTTCACCCCGTGCCGCTCGAGGGTCTTGAGGAGGTCGCGCTCGGTGAGCTCGATCCCTTCGAGGAGGGACTTGAGCGGCCCCTCCGCGCCGGCGCGGGCGTCCTCCGGGACGCTGTCGAGGGCCCGGCGGATGTTGTCGGCGACGCTGAGGACGTCCCGGGCGAAGGCCGTCACCGCGTAGGCGCGGGCGTCCGCCACCTCGCGCTCGGTGCGCCGGCGCAGGTTCTCCATGTCGGCGAGAGTGCGCAGGAGCTTCTCGCGCAGGTCGGCCTTCTCGGCCTCGAGGCTCGCGATCGGATCGCTTTCGGCCGCTTCGTCCTGCGGCGCCTGCTCGGACGCGCCGTTCGGCTCGGGCTCGTCTCGGGGCTCCTCGGGACGCGGGTCGTGGTCGGTCGGACGGGTGCTCATGATGCTCGCGGTGTTCGGGATTTTCGGCCCTGATATCAGGGCGGAGCGCCCGCGAATCAACCCGCGCCGCAGGACGGCGCCCGCCCCGGCGTCGCAGGACCAGGCGGCCAGAAATCCCTTGCATTTCCAGGGCCGCTCCGCCATATGCGGCGTTGATCGGGCGCGCGGGCCCGGCCTTCAGGCCGCCCGCCGCCCGAACCCGTTTCCCACATCGAGGCCGGTCCGACGACCGCCGCCGGAGATCGGACCGATGAAGATTCGCAATTCGCTCAAGTCGCTGCGCGGGCGCCACCGCGACAACCAGATCGTCCGCCGCAAGGGCCGCATCTACGTCATCAACAAGACGCAGAAGCGCTACAAGGCCCGCCAGGGCTGACGGCGGCCAGGACCGCGGCGGGATTTTCGGAACCTCGCCGGGAGAGATCGGATTGACGGTGCGGGCGGGGGGCCTAGAGTGACCCGCATGCACCGTCTTTTCGTTTGCGCCGCCGCGCTGGCCCTGACGTCCGCGCCGACCTATGCCCAGACGCGGACGCTCACTCCGCCCGCCGCCGTCGAGAAGGCCCGCCCCGGCGGGCTCGAATCCCTCTTTGAGCGCCTCGCCGCGGCCAAGGACGAGACCGAGGCGAACGGGGTCGCCTCCCTCATCGAACGCCGCTGGGCGCGCTCCGGCAGCGACACCGCCGACCTTCTGATGCACCGGGCCGGGGAGGCGCTGAAGGCCAAGGAGCTTCCGCTCGCGATCGAGCTCCTCGACCGGGTCATCGCCCTTCAGCCGGGCTGGGCCGAGGCCTGGCACCGGCGGGCCACCGCCTTCTTCATGCTCGACGATCCGGCGAGCGCCATGGCGGATCTGCGCCAGGTCCTCGCCCGGGAGCCGCGCCATTTCGGCGCCTGGGCCGGGCTCGGCCACATCCTGATGTCCGGCGGCGACAAGGCGAGCGCCCTCGAAGCCTACCGCCGAGCCCTCGCGCTGCACCCGCACATGCCGCGGCTCAAGCAGGCGGTCGACCGCCTCGCGCCCGAGGTCGACGGGCGCGACATCTGAGGCTCACTTCACGAGCCGCGCCACCGCGTGGAGCTGGGCGCTGATCTTGGTGAAGATCGGCGTGAGGTCCGAGTTCTTCTGCGCGTCGAAGAACAAGTCCGGCGAGGAGGCGCAATCCTCCACCAGCTTCTTGGCCTTAACGCTCTCGAGCTGGAAGGCCACGGTGGCGATCCGGATGCCCTTCTTCTTGATGTTCTTGCAGAGCTCCTCCGTGTTCTTGTCCGCCTGGGCGACGTTGAAGGAGCCGCCCGGACCGTGCCCCGGCGAGGTCTGCTCCCCGTCTGTGAGCAGCACGATGAACTTCGTCTTGCCGGCGCTGTCGGGCGAACCGCCCGGGAAGGGCACCTCGGAGGTGAGCGTGTGCCACCCGAGCTCGAGGCCGAGGGAGATGTTGGTCATCTTCACCGGCGTCATCGCTCGCAGGGCCGCGATCAGCCCGCGCAGATCGCTCGTGAGCGGCTGCAGCTTCAGGTTCCGGCTGGCGTATTCGGCGCACAGCGCGTCGGAGAGGGCGACGGTCTGGTTCTTCTCGTCGATCGCGGTTTTCTCGCCGCCGGCCGCCGTCCGCCCGGCGGCGCGGGAGGCGCGGGTGCTTTCGGCCTGCGGCTTGTAGTATTCGGGCGGCAGCCCGACCGCCTCCCACTTGGTCGTCTCGTCGGCGGCGCGCGGCACGGTGCCGTCGACCGCGGCCGGGTGCTGGCGCCCGTCGAGGCACACCTCGACGGTGCGGCCCCACCAGGTCGGATTGACGTCCTCGAGGAAGTCGGTCGGCATCGCGGCGAACACGTATTCCGAGAACGGCACCAGGGAGATGCGGGACTTGCGGGCGGGATCGCGGGCGATCACCCCCTCGATGAAGCTCGTCGCCGCGTCGCGCATCGCGAGATATTTGCCGTTGCGGTTCATCGAGCCGGAGAAGTCGAGCACCAGGGCGATCTCCGCCTCGATCCCCTGCTCGGCGACGAGCGCCTCCGCCTCGACCGCGACCTCGTTGCTCTTGCGGCCCATCAGCCCGGCGAGGAAGCCGGGCACCTCCTCGCGGGCGCGGCCGACCACCTTGCCGCTGGTGACGCTGACGGTGAGGGATGCCGCCCCGGCGCGGTACTTGGACGAGAACACACCCGTCGCGGTGCGGATGCGTTCGGCGTCGCTCGCGAGCGGGGACACCGCGGCCGCCAGCACTGCCGCGTCGAGGCTGACCTGGAGCTCGCCGCGCTTGCGGGAGGCGTTGCTGTAGTCGAGGGCCGCGGCGGCCGCCCCGAGGACCGGCACGAGCGCCACCGCGAAGATCAGAGCGACGGAGCCGCGGGCGTCGCGGCCGAAGTACCGGGTCATGGTTGCCCCCCTTTCGGCGGCACCCTGCCCGAAATCCGTTGAGCCTTCGTTCAAATGCTCCGCGAATCGCGGGCCGACCCGTCAGGCTTTCGCCACGTGCTCCTGCGTCACGAAGGCGATGCGCACCATGTTGGTGGCGCCCGGCGTCCCGAAGGGCATGCCGGCGACGATGATGATGCGGTCGCCGACGGCGGCGAGCCCTTCGCGGACGGAGAACTTGCACGCCCGGAAGACCATGTCGTCGATGTCGTTGGCGTCCTTGGTGACGATCGGGTGGGCGCCCCAGACGAGGGCGAGGCGACGCGCGGTCTCCCGGCGGGGGGTGAGCGCGAGCACGGTTGAGTTCGGCCGCTCCCGGGCGATGCGGAAGGCGGTCGAGCCCGAGAAGGTCCAGGCCGCGATGGCCTTGACGCCGAGCGTGTCGGCGATCTGGTGCGCCGCGGCGGCGATGGCGTCCGAACCGGTCGCCTCCGGGGCGAGCTTCTGGGCGGCGATGATCGACCAGTAATTGGCGTCCTGCTCCACCTCCTCCGCGATCCGGTTCATGGTCGCGACCGCCTCGGCCGGGTATTTTCCGGACGCGCTCTCGGCGGAGAGCATGATGGCGTCGGCGCCCTCGAACACCGCCGTCGCCACGTCGGACACCTCGGCCCGGGTCGGGACCGGGGAGCCGATCATCGGTTCGAGCATCTGCGTCGCGACCACCACCGGCTTGCCCATGCGCCGGCAGGTGCGGGTGATCCGCTTCTGCAGGCCCGGCAC
>DATLFZ010000288.1:0-2332 GCA_035540795.1 Beijerinckiaceae bacterium
ACCGCCCGCCGCCTCGGCGCGGTGGTGACCGCGACCGACGTGCGCCCGGCCGCCAAGGAGCAGGTCGAGAGCCTCGGCGGCAAGTTCGTCGCCGTCGAGGACGAGGAGTTCCGCCAGGCCGAGACCGCCGGCGGCTACGCCAAGGAGATGTCGGCCGAGTACCGGGCGAAGCAGGCCGAGCTCGTCGCCGCCCACATCGCCAAGCAGGACATCGTCATCACGACGGCCCTGATCCCCGGGCGCCCGGCCCCGAAGCTCGTGTCCCGGTCGATGGTCGAATCGATGAAGCCGGGCTCGGTCGTGGTCGACCTCGCGGTCGAGCGCGGCGGCAATTGCGAGCTCGCCGAGGCCGGCAAGGTCGTCGACCACAACGGGGTGAAGATCGTCGGCTTCGAGAACGTGCCCGGCCGCCTCGCCGCCACCGCCTCGAGCCTCTACGCCCGCAACCTCTACGCCTTCGTCGAGACGATGGTCGACAAGACCGCCCGCCAGCTCGCCGTGAAGTGGGACGACGAGCTCGTCAAGGCCACTCTGCTCACCCGCGACGGCGCCATCGTCCACAGCGCCTTCCAGCCCGGAACCGCCTGAGAACCGCCATGGCCACACTCACGCACGAACAGGCCCTCGAGCAGGCCCGCGCCGCCGCGGCGGCCGCCCGCGCCGCGGCCGAGCAGGCCCAGGCCTACGCCGACCAGATCGCCGCGACGGCGGGCGCCGCCGCGCACGTCGCCACCGGCGGGGCGGTCGACCCGACGGTGTTCCGCTTCGCCATCTTCGTGCTCGCCATCTTCGTCGGCTACTACGTGGTCTGGTCGGTGACCCCGGCCCTGCACACGCCGCTGATGTCGGTGACGAACGCGATCTCGTCGGTGATCGTCGTCGGCGCGCTGCTGGCGGTCGCGGCGGCGAGCGGACCCGCGATCGGGTCCGGGCCGCTCTGGGCCAAGATCCTCGGCTTCGTGGCTTTGGTCCTCGCCTCGGTGAACATCTTCGGCGGCTTCCTCGTCACGCAGCGCATGCTGGCGATGTACCGCAAGAAGAGCTGATCCCCCTCCTGAAGGACTGAGGCGATGTCCGCCAACATCTCCGCGCTGCTCTACCTCGTCGCGGGCATCCTGTTCATCCTCGCCCTGCGCGGCCTGTCGCACCCGACCACGTCGCGGCAGGGCAACCGCTACGGCATGATCGGCATGGCGCTGGCCATCGGCACGACGCTGATCGGCTCGCCGCCGGCGACCTTCGGCGCCTGGCTGCTCGTCGTGCTCGGGATCGCTGTCGGCGGCGGCACCGGCGCGGTGATCGCCCGGCGGGTGCCGATGACGGCGATGCCCCAGCTCGTCGCCGCCTTCCACTCCCTCGTCGGCATGGCCGCGGTCCTGGTCGCCGCGGCGGCGCTGATCGCGCCGCAGGCCTTCGGCATCGGCCGCATCGGCGCCATCCCCGGCGCCTCCCTGTTCGAGATGGCGCTCGGCGCCGCCATCGGCGCCGCCACCTTCACCGGCTCGGTGATCGCCTTCCTCAAGCTCGACGGACGCATGTCCGGCAAGCCGATCCTCCTGCCGAACCGCCACGCCATCAATCTCGGCCTCGCCATGCTGATGGTCGTGCTGATCGGCGTGTTCATCGCTCGGGAGAGCCACTTCGCCTTCTGGGTCGTGGTGCTGATCGCCTTCGCCCTCGGCGTGCTCCTCATCGTCCCCATCGGCGGCGCCGACATGCCGGTGGTGGTGTCGATGCTCAACTCCTATTCGGGTTGGGCGGCGGCGGGCATCGGCTTCACCCTGGGCAACCTCGCCCTCATCATCACCGGGGCGCTGGTCGGTTCCTCGGGCGCGATCCTGTCCTACATCATGTGCAAGGGGATGAACCGCAGCTTCATCTCCGTCATCCTCGGCGGCTTCGGCGGCGAGACCGCCGGGCCGGTCGGCGAGGCCGAGACGCGCAGCGTCAAGCAGGGCTCGGCCGAGGACGCCGCCTTCATCATGAAGAACGCCTCGAAGGTCATCATCGTGCCGGGCTACGGCATGGCGGTGGCGCAGGCCCAGCACGCGCTGCGCGAGATGGCCGACCTCCTCAAGAAGGAGGGGGTCGAGGTGAAGTACGCGATCCACCCGGTCGCCGGGCGCATGCCGGGCCACATGAACGTGCTCCTCGCCGAGGCCAACGTTCCCTACGACGAGGTGTTCGAGCTCGAGGACATCAACGGCGAGTTCGCGCAGGCCGACGTCGCCTTCGTCATCGGCGCCAACGACGTCACCAACCCGAGCGCCAAGACCGATCCCCAGTCGCCGATCTACGGCATGCCGGTGCTCGACGTGGAGCGGGCCAAGAC
>DATLFZ010000289.1:0-2554 GCA_035540795.1 Beijerinckiaceae bacterium
CGTCGGGCACGCGGTCGAGACCGGGTCGGACGCCTGGGGCGCCGAGTACTTCGAGGACGGTCTGGTCTACGTCGGCGACTTCGGCGGCCGCGGTCTGGACACGTTCCGCTACGTCGGGCCGCGGCCGGACCTGTCCATCCAATCCGGCGACATCTCGTTCGTGCGCCGCTCCGGCGGGCGTGTCGAGATCCGCGCGGTCGTGCGCAACCTCGGCCGCGTGGGGGCGCCGCCGGTGGCGGCCGAGTTCGAGACCGGCATGGGCGCTCTGCCGACGCGGGTCGGAGTCCCGGCGATCCCGGCCGGCGGCGCGGCGACGATCTCGACCGACGCGTCGGCGCCCGCCTTCGCACAGGCCGATCAGGTCACGGTGACGGTGGACGTGGACGACCGAGTCGACGAGAGCGACGAGACCAACAACCGGGCGACGCGCCAGCGGAAGTAGCGGCGGCGAGAGCCGGCGCCGCCACCGGTCCTCCGGCGGCGGCGCCGGCCGCGCCCCCGCCGTGTTCGGGTGCGGGTGCTCCCGCGTTGATCGCCCGCGCGCTCAGATGTGGTACATGCGTTTCATTCCGCTAGCTACAGCGGCGCAACGGGCTCATGGGACAGAGCATGGGATAGCGCCGTCAGCGTTTTCTTGGTCGCGACCTGCGCCGGGACGTCCACGGCCGATGGGCCGACGGGCTGTAACGCTCGATAGTCCCTTCCTGCTGCATCTGAATGACGTGGGCCCAGCGGTGGACTGTCTCCCGCTTCCATTCCGCCCGACCCCAGCCCGCTTCGACTCGCCCGTCTACCGTTGCGATTGTCAGGCCCAACTTGGCGATGAGGTCACCGTGCTCGCCGGGCATGTCATCGTCGCCCGTTACGAGAACAAGATCCTCGGTCTTACGAGCGAGCGCATGCAGCAGCGGCTGGTCGAGTTCGTGGGCGAGCCCGAGCCGTTCGGCGCTTACCGCGGAACGGCCGCGCTGCTCAAGCTGCTGCGCGAGCCGTTTGTCCAGGCTCGCGTCGATGACTAAGAGGCGGTCGGGAGGCAGGCTCACGCGGCGAGCCGTTGCACCTCACGCCACCAACGCTTGGCGTCGTCGATCTCGGCTCGCTTGAGGTTGTAACCCTCGATCAGGTCTTCGACGCCCGCCGGTCCGATCGTCGCGAGCTCCGCGACCTCCTCGGCAGCGATCCTCTTGCCACGGATTGTCGGGCGCCCCGAGAGGCGGTCGGGGTTGACCTCGATGTGCTTGAGGTTGCGGAGCCGGCGCACAGCCCAGCCACCATGAGTGAGATCGGCGACCACGCGCTGAGGACTGATTGACTTGCCTTCTACCTGCTGCCAGCCATGTGGACCAAGTTCGTACCGGTCCTCTCCATGGCGCCAAAGGAGAGCGGCGACCTCGACGGTCTCGTCGTCATCCTCTGCCGTGGGAGCGCGCTTCACCCCGCGCTGAGTTTCTAGGTTTACGTGCTGCAACGGCCAATCCCCGAGTCGCTCCCGTAGCGCCTCGATGAACGGTCGGAGCACCTTCAGGGGGATCTTCTGGTCGATGAGCTCGTGAACCACGATCGCCTCCGCGACATCCTGGAAGCTGTAGACCTGCGGGTACTCCCCTGGGTTCGACTGCGAGGCCCTGATGTAGCCGTAGCGGGCCCACTGCCCCACCGTTTCGCCGGACACGCCCGCGAGCTGGCCCACCTCGCGGGCCAGGTAGTGCCCGCGGGGCGGAAGAAACAACACGTGGCCCATTGCCTCAGCCTACTTCGCGATCAGCATTCTGATTCCCACCGATGAAAGCGCGCTCAAGGTACGTATCTAGGAGCCTCGACGCCTCCGCCTCATTCCTGGGAAGAGGTGCCCGTAGAGATCGAAGGTGACCTGGATGCCGGCGTGGCCCAGGTACTTGCAAAGGGCGTGCGCGTTGACGCCCGCTGCAATGCTCATCGACGCGTACAGGTGCCGGCAGGCATGGAGCGTCACCCGCTGTAGCCCCGCCGCCTTCCACGCGTCGTCGGCTCGCTTCTGGACGCTCTCGGGTCGCGGTGGCCGTGCTGCGGACTGACTGAATACCAGCCCGTCGCGCCGGCCGCTGCGGATCATGTGCTCGCGCAGCAGCGGAGCGAGCTGCGAACCGATCGGCACCTTCCGCACGCCTTGGCGGCTCTTGGGCGTCCCGTACACCCTCCCATCGGGGTTGTAGCTGCCCTGGACGTGGATCGTCCCGGCCTTGAGGTCGACGTCCTCCCAACGGAGGCCGAACAGTTCGCCTCGCCTGCGAGCAGCGCGGCGGCATCAGCAGGAGATGGCGGCACGCGCGTTCCTCGCGCCTTCTGAGGTAGTTCCAACCCGTCAGTAGGGTCAACGGCAACGATTCCCCTCCCGCGCGCCCAGCGGAAGACGAGGCGCAGGGGGAGGATGGTGCCTTCGACCGTGCTCGGGCTCAGGCCGTCAGCCTCGAGCTTGTCTACGAACTCCTGTAGGTCGAGGTGCGTGATTCCGTCGAGCCGGACGCGCCCAAGGGTTCTTCAGCCGCCGCGTGTAGTGCTGCCGGATCGCGCGGAC
>DATLFZ010000290.1:0-4013 GCA_035540795.1 Beijerinckiaceae bacterium
GCGGCGACCCCGCCCTCGAGGGCCGCGACGCGCTGTTCGAGCACGTCGTTGGTCGGGTTGGCGATGCGCGAGTAGATGTTGCCGAGCTGCTTCAGGGCGAACAGGTCGGCGGCGTGGGCGGTGTGGTCGAACTGGAAGGCCGTGCTCTGGTAGATCGGCACCGCCACCGCGTTGGTGGCCGCGTCCTTGCGGTAGCCCGCATGAAGGGCGATCGTCTTCGGGTGGGTGTAGGTCGGCGGGTTCATGGACGTCTCCTGAAAGGGAAGGGGAGGGGCGCCGCGGCGCGGCGCCCGAGGGATCAGCGGAAGCGGGCGGGCCGGCCTTCCGGGTTCCAGACGATCCCGGCGATCTCGGACCGGTGCAGGCCGATGTCGCGCAGGGTGCGGTCGTCGAGGCCGCTGAGGATCATCCGCGTGCGGTGCCGGGCGAGGCTGCGCCGGACCATGCGGTAGGCCCGGCGCGACCCCGCGAGGACCCGCCGGGCGACGGATCCGGCGGCGGTGCCGGACAGGGGAATGGCGTGGGCGGTCATGGCTGTTCTCCGATGCGTGCCGCTCGCGAGCGGCGCATGGCAGCCGTCTACGCCCCAAGAGTCCCGCAGACTTTCAGGCGGCCTGACCTTTTCGTTGAGACTGCGTGGAGATCGCCGGTTCAGCCGGCGCGGGGCGCGCTCTCCGCGACGGCCCGGATCGCCGTCTCCACGTCGGCGACGCTGAACGGCTTCTCCAGCACGACGACGTCGCCGTGCTCGCTGCGCCGGGCGATCACCTCGGGGCCGGCGACCGTGTCCCCGGTCACGATGATGGTGCGGCTCGCGAGCTTCGGGTTCCGGCGGCCGATCTGGTTGCGCAGGTCGACCCCGCCGACGCGCGGCATGCGCAGGTCGACGAACGCGACGTCGAAGCCCTGCCGGTCGACCGCGTCGAGGGCGCTCGCGGCGGCGTCGGCGACCTGCGCCCGGTGACCGAGCTGCTCCAGCATCTCGGCGAGGGACTGGGCCACGTCGACCTCGTCGTCGACGACGAGGACCGACAGGCCGGCGCCCCGCGCCCGCGTCGCCTCCGGCTCGGCGGCGGCGACGGCCTGCGCCGGCAGGGCGATGGTGAAGGCGGCGCCGCCTCCGCTCCGCTCCGTGAGTGCGATGCGGCCGCCGTGGGATTCGACGACGCTGCGGGAGATCGACAGGCCGATCCCGGTGCCGGCCCCGGCGGGCTTCGTCGTGAAGTAGGGCTCGAAGATGCGCGGCGCGATCTCGGGCGGCACGCCCGGGCCGTTGTCGGCGACGACGAGCTCGACGCTCCCGCCCGAGAGCCGCGTCGCCACCTCGATCCGGCGCGTCCCCGGGCGCTCGGCGAGGGCCTGGTGGGCGTTGAGCAGGAGGTTCGCCGCGACCTGCCCGAGGAGGTCCCGGTCGGCGCTGATCGGCGGCAGGTCCTCGGCGAGGGAGAGGTCGAGCTCGATCCCGGCGCTGCGCCGGCCGTAGGCGGTCATCTCGAGGGCGCCGCGGACGACCTCGTTGAGGTCGGTCGGCTCCCGCTGGGGCGGCTTCTGGCGCGCCATCGACACGAAGCTCTTGACGATCCGCCCGGACCGCTCGGCGGCGGCGTGGATGCGCTCGGCCCGGCGCCGGATGTCCTCGTTCGGGGCCTTCTCCTTCAGGAGCGTCGCCTGCGCGATCAGGATGGCCAGCGGATTGTTGAGCTCGTGCGCCACCCCCGCGAGCAGGGACCCCATCGCCGAGAGTTTTTCGATCTGGTGGATGCGGGTGCGCTGCGCGTCGATCTCGGCGGCGGCGCGGCGCTCGTCCGTGAGGTCGCGCAGATGCGCGGTGAACAGGCGCCGTTCGGGCAGCTTGACCTCGGTGATGGCGAGCTCGACCGGCAGCAGCGAGCCGTCGGCGCGCATGCCCTCGATCTCGATGCGCCGGCCGATCACCGACCCGGTGCCGGTCTCGAGATAGCGCCGAAAACCCTCCTGGTGGCGGGCCCGCAGGGCGGGGGGGACGATCAACTCGTCGATGGGGCGGCCGAGCACGTCCTCCCGGCGATAGCCGAAGGTCGTCTCCGCCGCCGGGTTGAACTCGACGACGCGCCCGTCCTCGTCGATGACGACGATGCAGTCGAGGGCGGAGGACACGACCGCCCGGTTGAGGCTCTCGCTGGCGCGCAGGGCCTCGAGGTTCTGCGCGAGTTCGAGCTCGCGCTGCTTGAGCCGGGTCAGGTCGCGGCTGAAGACGACGAGCGCCTGGAAGCCGCCGTCCGCCGGGACGTAGGGGGCGAGCGCCTCCTGGACGTAGCGCGGCCCGTGCTTCGGATAGCTGATCCAGCCTTCCCAGCGCACGGTCTCGCCGGCGGCGACCCGCGCGGTCATCGGCACGTAATGGGCGTAGGCCTCCTCGCCGAGGAGCTCGACCGCGTGGCGCCCGATCACCGCCGCGGCGGGGCGGCCGACGAAGTCCAGAAATTCCTTGTTGACGTAGCGGTAGCGGTGCTCGGGGTCGAACACCACGACGCGGGCCGGGATCACGTCGATGAGCGTGCGCAGGAGGGCGAGATCGGGCTCGCCGAGGCCGCTCGTGTCCCCCGCGCCGGCGTCGCCGGGGCGGACGGAGTAGACATGCGATTCCATGCACCGCCCCTCGCGGGCGCGCTTTGGCGCCTTCCGCAACGGCCGCGCAGCTTACAGCCTCGCTTGCGGTCGCGCCAGCGGCTTCGCCGCGCGCCGGCTCAGGCGGGGGCGTCCGGCGGGGCGTTCCCGTAGGCCTCGCCCATCTCCCGCACCGCCTCGATCTTCGCCGCGAAGGCGCCCCAGTCGTCCGCGGCGGCGATCGGCGCCCACAGGGCCTCGACCTCGTCGATCAGCATGGTGCAGGGGGCGTGGCGCGCGAAATAGGGGTGCTCGAGGCGCGCCTCCGCCGCGGGCGGGAAGGCGGTGAGCGCGTCGCGCACCGCCCCGAAGGCGGCGTGGTCGTAGAAGGTCCGGGAGGGGCCGGCGGCGGCGCGCGCGGCGCTCGGCAGGCCGCCGTACCAGTCGAAGAAGGCCTGTTCGAACGGCGCCTTCGTCGCTTGCAGGAAGGTCCAGAAGGCGCGGGCGAGGGCGCCGTCGCGCTCCGTGCCGGTCGGCCGCAGGCCGAGGCGCCGGATCAGCGCGCCGGCGAATTCCCGGTGCAGGGCGGGCTCGAACGAGCGCAGCGCCCCTTCGAGCTCCGCCTGCGGCGCCAGCGCCAGCAGGCACTCGGCGAGCCGGGTCAGGTTCCACAAAAGAGTGTCCGGCTGGCGGCCGTAGGCGTAGAGGCCGGTCTCGTCGAAATAGGCCGCCGTGAAGGCCGGGTCGAGCACCGGCAGCCACCGCCACGGGCCGTAATCGAAGCTTTCCCCGGTGACGTTGATGTTGTCGGTGTTGAGCACCCCGTGGACGAAGCCCGCCGCCATCCATTGCGCGCCGAGCCGGGCGACCCGCCCGCACACCTCCTCCAGGAAGGCGACCGCGCGGGCCGGCGTCTCCTCGCGCCAGGCCTGCGGCATGTAGGTCCGCACCGTGTGGTCGAGGAGGCGGACGAGGTTGTCGGCCTCGTCGAGGTAGAGCAGGCGCTGGAAGGTGCCGATGCGGATGTGGGAGTGGCTCAGCCGCACCAGCACGGCGGAGCGGGTGGGGGAGGGCTCGTCGCCGCGCTCGAGCTCCTCGCCGGTCTCGATCAGGCTGAAGCTCTTCGACGTGTCGACCCCCTGCGCCTCGAGCAGCTCGGTCGCCAGGATCTCGCGCACCCCGCCCTTCAGGGTGAGCCGCCCGTCCGCGCTCCGCGACCACGGGGTCCTGCCGCTGCCCTTGGTGCCGAGGTCGAGGAGGCGCCCGTCGGCCGCTTCGAGCTGCGCGAACAGGAAGCCGCGCCCGTCGCCGAGATGGGGATTGTAGGTCCGGAACTGGTGGCCGTGGTAGCGGAGCGCCAGCGGCTCCGGAAAACTGCCCGGCAGGGGCGCGAAGCGGCCGAAATGGGCGATCCATTCGTCGTCGGT
>DATLFZ010000291.1:0-5021 GCA_035540795.1 Beijerinckiaceae bacterium
CAGCCCATCCGGTGCCACTGCTGCCGGAGCCTGTTCTTCACCGAAGCCAGCGCGCTGAAGCAGGCGCAACCGCTCCGCCTGGCGCTGCCGGGCTCGTTTGCTCTCGTCCCGCAGCCAATCGATGTCGTCCGCGTGGGCCTCCCGCTCCTGGAAGCTCAGCCCCTCGGCCCCCAATCCGTCCATCATCGCCTCGGCCGCCTCCGCCAGGTTGGCGGAGATCCGATATTTCTCGGCGCTGTCGAACAGAGCGCGCAGGCCGCCCGCCTCCCTGACCTGTGCACGGAGCGCGGAGCTGCGCTCACCGAGCCGCGATTCAAGGTCGGCGAGAATTTCGGACTGTGCCGCCGCCACCTCGACTGCACGTATGTCGTCGAGTCGCTGACCGATCGCATCGACTGATTGCTCGACCTGCTCGGCAATCGCGGCGGGGGCCAAACCAGGGGACCGGCGGGCCAAGTCCCGGCGGAGCGCCGGACGGTCGCGAAGCCCTTCCCTGCGCGCCTGATAGGCCTCCTCAAGGCGAGCGAGCCGGCGCACCGCCCGTTCGCCGGGCGACAGGGCCTTGTCGACCCGGCACCGCTCGATAATGAGGTCGTGCGTGACCGCAATCTCCCGGGCTCGGCTGGCGGCAAGCCGGGCGTCCTGCGTCTTCAGCGACTGCTTCCAGAAAGCCTTGCCGAGGTCGCCGGCGACGTCCAGGGGGACCCGGCGCTGGTAGTACCACACCGCGCCGCGGCGGATGAGAAAACTGCTTGACTCGCGCACCCGTGTATCCCAACGTGTATCCCACTTGTGATCCCACAAGTGCCTGTTCGTCAACATGTATCTGATGATGTTGGCGGTTTTTTGGCTCAGGAAGGTTCCGGGCTCGCCCCTTCGGGGCGCCCCGGAATGACGGAGGGGAGAGCATGATGCTCCGGAGCGGGGGGAGAGCGTGACGATGGTTGTCGATCTCGACCGGGAGGCGGTCAAGCGCGGGCTCGCCGACGGCTCCTTCACCCTCGTCGACGTGCGCGAGCCGCACGAGTTCGAGATGGGCCACATCCCGGGCTCGCTCTCGCACCCGCTGTCGCAGTTCGATCCCGACGCGCTGCGGAACCTGCCCGGCCGGGTCGTGTTCACCTGCGCCGCCGGCGTGCGCTCGGTCCACGCGATCGCCTTCGCTCAACAGGGCGGCCTTGCCGTGCGGGAGCATTATGCCGGCGGGTTCAAGGACTGGGCCCTCGCGGGCGAGCCGATCGCCTGATCCCCGAAAGGAAGCGCGATGAAGTTCGGAATGGGCCAGTCCGTGCGGCGCGTCGAGGACGCCCGCTTCGTCACCGGGGCCGGCCGCTACACCGACGATTTCGCCCCGCCCGGCACGGCGCACGCCTTCGTGCTCCGCAGCCCGCACGCGCATGCCCGCTTCACGGTGGGCGACCTTGCCGCGGTGCGCACCATGCCGGGGGTCCTGCTGGTCCTGACCCACGGGGACATCGCCCATCTCGGCGACGTGCCCTGCCTCGCCCCGGTCGACAACGCGGACGGGTCCCGGATGGCGCTGCCGCCCTATCCGCTCCTGTGCCGGGACGTCGTCCGGCACGTGGGCGACGCGGTCGCCTTCGTCGTCGCCGAGACCGTGGCGCAGGCCCGCGACGCCGCCGAGGCGATCCCGGTGGAGTACGAACCGCTGCCGGCGGTCGTCGGCATCGGGGGCGCCCGCGGCGCGCAGGCGCAGGTCTGGCCGGACGTGGCGGGCATTTCCGGCAACATCGCCTACGACGCCGAGATCGGCGACCGCGCCGGCACGGAGGCCGCCTTCGCGAAGGCCGACCGGGTGGTCGGGCTCTCCCTCGTCAACAACCGGCTCGTCACCAACTACCTGGAGCCGCGGGACTGCCTCGCGGAGTTCGACGCCGCTTCCGGCCGCTGGACGGTCACGCTGGGCACGCAGGGCGGGCACGCCCTCAAGGACACGATCGCCAAGATCCTGAAGGTGGAATCGAAGCGCCTGCGGGTGATCACGCCCGACGTGGGCGGCGGCTTCGGCACCAAGGCCTTCATCTACCGGGAATACCCGCTGGTCGCCTTCGCGGCCGAGCGCCTCGGCCGGCCGGTGAAATGGGTCGGCGAGCGCACCGAGCACTTCTTGAGCGACGCGCAGGGGCGGGACAACCTCGCCCTTGCCGAGATGGCCCTCGACCGGGACGGCCGCTTCCTCGCCATGCGGGTCGACCTCGAGGCGGATCTCGGCGCCTACCTCTCCCAGTTCGGCCCCTACATCCCGATGCTCGGGGTGACGATGACCCCGGGGGTCTACGACATCCCGGTCCTGCACGTGCGGGTGCGCGGCTACTACACCAACACGCTTCCCGTCGACGCCTATCGCGGCGCTGGCCGTCCCGAGGCCGCCTTCCTGATCGAGCGCCTCGTCGACTATGTCGCCCGGGAGATCGGCGGGGCCCCCGATTCCCTGCGCGCGCGAAATTTCGTGGCACCCGAAAAGATGCCGTACCGGACCGCCGCCGGGCGGACCTACGACACGGGCGAGTTCGAAGGCCACATGCGGCAGGCCCTCGCGCGGGCGGACTGGGCGGGCTTCCCGCAACGGCTCGCGGAGGCGAAGCGGCGGGGGCGCTTCCGCGGCATCGGGATCTCCACCTATATCGAGGCCTGCGCCGGCGGCTCGGGCGAGCGGGCGACCCTGCGGCTCGAGAAGGACGGCGGCGTCACGCTCCTGATCGGCACGCAATCGACCGGCCAGGGCCACGAGACCGCCTATGCGCAGATGGCATCGGAGCATCTCGGCCTCGCGCCGGAGCGGATCCGGGTCATCCAGGGCGACACGGACGCGGTCCGTTCGGGCGGCGGCACCGGCGGCTCGCGCTCGATCCCGGTGGGCGGGGCGGCGGTCGCGGCGGCGTCCCGCAAGCTCGCCGACAACCTCAAGCACCTCGCCGCCGACGCGCTCGAGGCCGGAATCGCCGACCTGGAGCTCGAAGACGGGGCCGTGCGGGTCGCCGGCACCGACCGGGCGGTGTCCCTCGCCGACCTCGCCGCCCGGCCGGGCATCGACGCAAGTCTCCTCGGCGCCACCGACAAGTGGACGCCCGCGGAGGCGACGTATCCCAACGGCACGCATGTCTGCGAGGTCGAGATCGACCCCGAGACCGGCGAGACCGAGGTCGTGCGCTACACCATCGTCGACGATTTCGGGGTGACGGTGAACCCGCTGCTGCTCGAGGGCCAGGTCCACGGCGGCGTCGTCCAGGGCATCGGCCAGGCGCTGCACGAGCGCACGGTCTACGACGCCGACGGGCAGCTGCTCACGGCCTCGTTCATGGACTACCGCCTGCCGCGGGCCGCCGACCTGCCGGATTTTTCCTTCGAGACCCGCAACGTGCCCTCGACCACCAACGCGCTCGGCATCAAGGGCGCCGGCGAGGCGGGCACCATCGGCGCGACGCCGGCGGTCATGAACGCCGTCGTCGACGCCCTCGACCGGGCCTGCGGCATCCGCCATCTCGACATGCCGGCGACCCCCGACCGGGTCTTTCTCGCCATCCAGGAGGCGAGCGCCGCCGCCGCGCCCATCGAGACCGCGTGAGTTCGATCACGCGTTGTTCAGCAGCGCCGGAAAAAATCCTGGGGCAGCATGCACCCGCGGCTCCGCGCCGTTCCCGACCGAGAGGTAGCCGATGATTCGTCCGTTTCTCGCCACCGTCGCCCTCGCCCTCGGCGCCACGGCGGTCCTCGCCCAGGCCGACGCCATCAAGGAGCGCAACCAGCTGATGAGCGCCCTGTGGCGCGAGGGGCTGCGCCCGGTGGCCCAGATCGCCCGCGGCGCCGAACAGTACGACCGCGACGTGGTGGCGAAGTCCTTCGACCGGATGGAGCAGATCGCGGTCCGCCTGCCGCCTTTGTGGCCGGCCGGGACCATCGTCGAGAAGCCGGAGACCCGGTTCTATTCGGCCCCGCGGATCTGGCAGAACAAGGCCGATTTCGACGCTAAGCTCGCCGAGATGACCGCTGCCATCAAGGCGAACCGGGAACGGGCGCTCGCCGGCCCTGAGGGCGTGCAGGCCGCCTACAAGGCGGTCGACGACAGCTGCAACGCCTGCCACGAATTCTACCGTCTGCGGGCGCAATGAGCCGCGCCGCGTGAGGCGCGCCCTCGTCGCGCTGGCGCTCGCCGCGATCCTCGCGGCGGGCGGGTTCTGGCTCCTGACCAGCCCGGCCCTGCAGCGGGCCGGGCTCGAGCCGGTGCCGCCCGGCCCGGCCGATCTCGACAACGGGCGGGCGATGTTCTTCGCCGGCGGCTGCGGCTCCTGCCATGCGACGGCCGGCCAGCGCGACACCACCCTCCTCGGCGGCGGGCACACCCTGAACTCCGATTTCGGCACCTTCCGGGTGCCGAACATCTCGCCCTCCCGCGACGGCATCGGCGCCTGGACGCCGGCCCAGTTCCTGCGCGCCATGCGCGGCGGCGTCGCCCCGGACGGGCAGCACTACTACCCGGCCTTCCCCTATACCTCCTACCAGCGCATGTCGGCGGCGGACGTGCGCGACCTCTTCGCCTTCATCGCCACCCTGCCGCCGGTCGAGGGGCGTCAGCCCGGGCACGACCTCGCCTTCCCCTACAGCATCCGCCGCGGCCTCGGCCTGTGGAAGCTCCTGCACGTCGACGGCGAGGTCTTCCGCACCGACCCGTCGCGCAGCCCGCAATGGAACCGGGGCGCCTACCTCGTCGAGGCGCTCGCCCATTGCGCCGAGTGCCACAGCCCGCGCAACCGTTTCGGCGCCATCCCGGCCGACCGCCGCTTCGCCGGCGGCCCGAACCCGAGCGGGGAGGGGTTCGTGCCCAACATCACCCCTCACCCGCGCGGCATCGGCAACTGGACCAAGGCCGATCTCGTCGAGGCGCTCGAATCCGGCATGACGCCCGAAGGCGACACCCTCGGCTCGACCATGGCCCCGGTGGTGCGCAACACTTCCCAGCTGCCGCCGCAGGACCGGGAGGCCATCGCCGAATACATCCTGTC
>DATLFZ010000292.1:0-3013 GCA_035540795.1 Beijerinckiaceae bacterium
AGCCGGTCGTCGCCGAAGAGATCGAGCCCGAGCCGGTGGCGGCGGAAGAGCCGGTATCCGAGCCAGAGTCAGCGCCTCCGACGCGACGGCCGATGGCGCCGATCGGCGACACGATCCTCCGATTCCCGACTCGCACGGCCCCGACGGAAAGCGAGCGGGTGGCCGCCGAATCCGACAGCCCCGAGCTTGCCGCCCGCCGCGCGCAGCTCGATCTGCTGGGGCTCGATGATCCGGGCCAGGCACCCGTCGGTCCGACTCGGCCGGCCGTCCTTCCCTATCGCTCGCGAGGCGCAGCCATCCCGCAGGGTGACCTGGCCGCCCGCGCGGCCGCGCAGGGGACGCACTTCTGGGAGGCATCGGCCCGCGAGGTGGCTGGCGCGGCGGCGAATGTCGGCGTGCAGAACTGCGGGCAGTGCGGCCTGTCGCTGTCAGCCAACGCGCGATTCTGTCGCCGCTGCGGGACCCGCCAGGCGCAGTCAGCCTGAGGCGAGGGCGCCGCGATCTAGCTGGAGCTGGAGTCGCCCGCCGGCTTTGTCGCTCCCGAATCCTTCTTCGTGCCGCCGCCGTCGCCCGAGTCTCCCCCGCCCGACGACTCCGCGGCCTTGCCCCCGGTGCCGGAAGGAGTCTTGTCCCCTGCCGGCAGCGTCGACCCACCGTTGCGCGAGTCGGTTCGGTAGAAGCCTGACCCCTTGAAGATGATCCCTGCCGGGTAAAGGACCCGGCGCAGCTCGCCTCCGCAGCGCTCGCACGCCGAAGGACCCTCCTCGGTCATCGAGTGGATCACTTCGGTCACGGAGCCGCAGGAGCGGCACTGGTAGTCGTAGGTCGGCACGGCGCGCGCATCATGGCAACTCTCGGAGCCGCGCGCAATGCGAGCCGCGCCGGCGGCCGCCGGATCAGGCCTGGGAGGTGCGCGTCCCGAAGCGTGTCCACCAGCGGCGGGCGCCCTTGGCGGCGGCAGTCGCCTCCGCACCCTGCGGCTGCGAGATGAGGCGAGCCACGGAGTGGAGATCGTCGGCGATCTTCTCCTTGGGGAACTTCGTGATCACGGGCTTCCCCTCGTTGGCCGCGATCACCGCCTTCGGACCGCTGCTCACGACGGTCGCCGCGATCGGAAGACCGAGCGACTTGGCCATGTCCTCGATCCGGATGCCGTGGTTGGCACGGTTCACGACCACGCGGACGGAGCTCGCCAATCCGAGCTCGCGCGCGAGCTCCATGAACTGCGACGAGTTCCGCAGCGCGCCGACCTCGGGAGTGACCACCAGGAAGATCTCGTTCGACACGGCCAGCATGGCCATGGTGCGGTCGTCGTACCCGGGGTGATTGTCGACGATCACGTGGGAGTGATGATTGCGAGCCCATCGCAGCGCCGCCGCCAGCAGATCGACACTCACGCGCTCCGACTCGGCGGGGTCGTTGCCCCAGGTGAGAACCTTGAGGCCGCTCTCGGCGTGGACGCATACCGTCTGCTCGAAGGCCGCATCGGTCCAGTCCTCGGGCGGGCTGTCCGCCAGGTCGGCGAGACCCATCCGGTACGGCACCTCGAGGACCGAGGTGACGTTGCCGACGCCGACGTCGGCGTCCATGAGGAGGACCTCGGAGCGCGTCTGCTGGCGCAGGGCGACCGCCATGTTGACGGCGATCGTGGTCTTGCCCACGCCACCCTTCGGCGCGAAGACGCTGACGACGTGACCCTCGCCGGCCACCGGCGCGCCGCTGAGCCCCTCTTCGGATGCCCAGGCGCCGGATTCGGCGGGGAGATGACGACCGGTGCGAATGAGGAGCGCCTGGAGGCGGTAGACGAGCGCCTCGGACGGAATCGGCTTCAGGACCACCTCGTCACCGGTGCCACCGACGCCGTCGGGCAGCGAGGACTCCTCGCCGATGAGCAGCAGGCTGGGCGTGGCATGTCCGTCGTGGAGCCGCGCGTACGCGGTCGTGACCATCTCGGCGGGAAGGTCGCAGTCGATGACGGCGAGATCGGTCGCCGGGGCCTTGCCAAGCTCCCAGAGCTCGACCGTGATCGGTTCGAAGCCGGCACGCTGGAGCGCCTCGATGTGCTCATCGGCGTCGTCGCTGACGGCCAGCAGGATGGTGGGTCGCTCCATTGCCCTTCCTTCACGATGGAAACATGGGGAGTCCGGTGACGTTGGTCACCATCCTCCGACCGGAGGTGCCTCCGGGCAATGGGACTCGGGCGCGCTGGGGACCACCCCGAAAGTACTGCCCCGGCTCAGGCGCCGCGCGACATCCTCATACCGCACTTGGGGCAGTAGAAGGCCGATGCGCTGCCCGCCTCGAACCCGCAGTGGGCGCAGGTGAGCCCGGAGCGACCGCCGATGGAGGGCAGGCGGGCCTGCTCTGCCTCGCCGAGGCTGTAGCCCGACGCCACGACCTGCTGGTACAGGGAGCTCAGCAGCTTCTGGCCGATTCGTTCGGTGTCGCCGCGCAGCCCCTTGCCGCCCCAGCCGACCAGCGCGCGCACGATGAGCTCACCGGAGAGCTCGTCCCAATGCGAGGCGAGCCCGCCGACGATGGCGTTGTACTCGGGGTACCCGCTCGTATCGGTCTCGCCGTGGAGCAGGCCGCAGTAGAACGTATCGACCGTCATGTCCAGCGCGTCCGTCATCTCGAGCACGTAGAGGCCGTGCCGGCCGATCGGGGTGACCTCCCGGCGTGCGAGCACCCACTGCTGGACCTCGTTGAAGCGCTCGATCGCGGGCGAGGCGTCCGAATACTCGAGCGGCAGCGGCTCGATGATCTCGACCGGGGTCTGGGAGAGCGGTTCGACGATGCCGGGGATGGCGGCCGCCGACGCCTGGCTGGCCTGCAGCCGCAGGCCGTCGCTGCTCCGGGCGAGGAACGAGATGCGCAGGCCGTACTCCTGGGCCTTGACCTCCTCCTGCACGGGCTTGGGCGGAGGCGGTGGCGCTGCTTCCGGCTTCTTTCGTCTCAGGAACGACATGATCGGTGGGGAGCCCCTCGTGTGTCTGACGGCGCGCCGATACTA
>DATLFZ010000293.1:0-11374 GCA_035540795.1 Beijerinckiaceae bacterium
ATCGCCGTCGACGGGGTCGGGTTCTCGGTCGCGCGCGGGCGCACCCTCGGCATCGTCGGCGAATCCGGCTGCGGCAAGAGCGTGACCTCGCTCGCCGTGATGGGCCTCCTGCCGAAGGGCGGGGCGGAGGTGTCGGGCCGCGTCCTGTTCGAGGGACGCGACCTGTTGCGCGAGCCCGAGCGGGTCGTGCGCGACCTGCGCGGCGACCGGCTCGCCATGATCTTCCAGGAGCCGATGACCTCCCTCAACCCGGCCTACACGGTCGGCGACCAGATCGTCGAGGCGGTGATGCGCCACCGCCGCATGGGCAAGAAGGAGGCGGGCGAGCGCGCCGTCGAGATGCTGCGGCGGGTGCGCATCCCCAACCCGGAGGCCCGCTTCCACGACTATCCGCATCGCCTCTCCGGCGGCATGCGCCAGCGGGTGATGATCGCCATGGCCCTCGCCTGCGACCCCGACCTCCTCATCGCGGACGAGCCGACCACCGCCCTCGACGTCACCATCCAGGCCCAGATCCTCGACCTGATGCGCCGTCTGCGGGAGGAGACGAGCGCCGCCATCGTCCTGATCACCCACGACCTCGGGGTCGTGGCGGAGGTCTGCGACGAGGTGCTGGTGATGTATGCGGGGCAGGTGGTCGAGCGGGCGCCGGTCGAGGTGCTGTTCCGGTTCCCGCAGCACCCCTACACGGTCGGGCTCCTCGGGGCGCTCCCCCGCCTCGACCGCCGCCGCCCCCGCCTCGCCGCGATCGAGGGCACGGTGCCGAACATGGCCGCGCCGCCGGAAGGCTGCCGCTTCCAGGCCCGCTGCCCGTTCCGGATCCCGAAATGTGCCGAGATGCCGCCGCTCGCGCCGGTCGAGGCCGGGCACCTCTCCCGCTGCTGGCGCGCGCCGCTCGAGAGGCTCGTGGCGTGACCGTCCTGTCCGTGGAGAACCTCGTCAAGCATTTCGTCGCCAAGCGCTCGGCGCTCGGCCGCCCCCTCGCGACCGTGAAGGCGGTCGACCGGGTCTCGTTCGCGCTCGCGGCCGGCGAGACCCTCGCCGTGGTGGGGGAGTCGGGCTGCGGCAAGTCGACGGTCGGTCGGCTCGTCATGCGCCTCATCGACGCGACCGAGGGGTGCATCGTGATCGACGGCACCGACGTGACGGCGCTGTCGGAGCGCGCCTTCCGCCCCTTCCGGAGCAAGGTGCAGCTGATCTTCCAGGACCCCTTCGCGTCCCTCAATCCGCGCATGACCATCGGCGACATCCTGGCCGAGCCGCTCATGCTGCACGAGATCGTGCCGGCGGGCCGGCGCCGCGAACGGGTGGGCGAGCTCCTGGAGATGGTCGGGCTGCCGCGCCACCACGCGGCGCGCTATCCGCACGAATTCTCCGGCGGCCAGCGCCAGCGCATCGTCATCGCCCGGGCCCTCGCGGTCGAGCCCAAGATCGTCATCTGCGACGAGCCGGTCTCCGCGCTCGACGTCTCGATCCGGGCGCAGATCCTGAACCTCCTCAAGGACCTGCAGGCGCGGCTCGGCCTCTCCTACATCTTCATCTCGCACGACCTCAGCGTCGTGAAGCACATCGCCGACCGCATCGCGGTGATGTATCTCGGCCGCATCGTCGAGACCGGCCCGGCCGACGCGGTCTTCGCGGACCCGCGCCACCCCTATACCCGGGCGCTCCTGTCGGCGATCCCGGTCGCCTCGCCGACCGCCCGGCGCGACCGGCGCATCCTCGCCGGCGACGTGCCGAGCCCGATCGACCCGCCGCCCGGCTGCCATCTCCACACCCGCTGCCCCTTCGCGGCCGAGATCTGCCGCGTCGAGCGCCCGCCCCTCGACGACCGGGGCACGGGCCACGGCGCCGCCTGTCATTTTTGGCCGACGCTGCCGAAGGAAACCGCTATCCTGCCGCAGGAGAGCCGACCCGACCCGCGGCTCGAGCGCCTGTTCGGCGCCTTCGCGGCGACCTCCGCATGACGAGCAAGGCCGGGCACCCGGCCCAACAAGGGAGAGACCGATGAGACATCTCAGGACCGGCATCCTGGCGGCCGCGGCCCTCGCCGCCTCGGTCGGCCTCGCGAGCGCGCAGACCACCCTGCGCTTCGGCCTCGCCGAGGACCCCGACATCCTCGATCCGACCATGGCCCGGACCTATGTCGGCCGCATCGTCTTCGCGTCCCTGTGCGACAAGCTGTTCGACATCGACGAGAAGCTCAACATCGTGCCGCAGCTGGCGCTGTCCCACGAGACCCTCGACGACGGCAAGACCGTCATCATCAAGCTGCGCCAGGGGGTGAAATTCCACGACGGCGAGACGATGGACGCCGAGGCGGTCAAGGCGACCCTCGACCGGCACCTCACCATGCAGGGCTCGTTCCGCCGGCCCGAACTCGCCGCCGTCGACAAGGTCGAGGTGGTCGATTCCTCGACGGTGAAGCTGTCGCTGAAGACGCCGTTCGCGCCGCTGATCTCCCAGCTCACCGACCGGGCCGGCATGATCATGTCGCCGAAGGCGATCAAGGAGATGGGCGATCGGTTCGGCCAGAAGCCGGTCTGCGCCGGTCCGTACAAGTTCGTCGAGCGGGTGCCGCAGGACCGCATCGTGGTCGAGCGCTTCGCCGACTACTGGAACAAGGACGCCACCCAGATCGACCGCATCGTCTACCAGCCGATCGTCGATTCGACGGTGCGCCTCGCCAACCTGCGCGCCGGCCAGCTCGACATCATCGAGCGCGTCGCCGCGACCGACATCAAGGAGGTGCGCGGCAACCCGCGCCTGAAGCTCGCGACGGTGACGGAGATCGGCTACCAGTCGATCACGATCAACGTCGGCAAGGGCGAGCCCGCCAAGGGGCCGCTCGGCGCCGACCCGCGCGTCCGCAAGGCCCTCGAGCTGTCGATCGACCGGGAGGCCCTCAACCAAGTCGTCTACAACGGCGAGTACACGCTCGGGAACCAGTGGGTCAGCCCGGAGAACGCCTGGTACATCGAGAAGTACCCGGTGCCGAAGCGGGACGTCGCCCGGGCGAAGCAGCTGATCCAGGAGGCCGGCGTCAAGACGCCGATCGTCGTCGACTTCATGGTGCCGCAGAACCCCGAGACCCGGCAGGCGGCCGAGGTCATCCAGGCGATGGCGGCGGATGCCGGCTTCGACATGCGCATCCGCGTCGTCGAGTTCGCGACCTCCCTCAAGGAGGCCGAGGACGGCCGCTTCCAGGCCTACATGCTCAACTGGTCGGGCCGGCCGGACCCGGACGGCAACCTCTACATCTTCGTGAAGTCGAAGGCGCCGCAGAACTACGGCGGCTATTCCGATCCGGAGGTCGACGCCTGGCTCGACGAGGCCCGCACCAAGAGCGACGTCAAGGAGCGCAAGGCCCTCTACGAGAAGATCGCCGGCAAGCTCCTGTCCGGCGACGGCTCGCTGATCTACCTCTACCACCGCAAGTGGCTGATCGCGCACACCGACCGGCTCGAGGGCCTGAAGATGCTGCCCGACGGCCTCGTGCGCGTGGTCGGCCTGCGGCTCAAGTGACGGGCCCTCTCGCGCGCAGGTCATCCTCGGGCGGCGCGCAGCGCCGACCCGAGGATCGGGCGCGGAACGAGCGGCCTTACTGGTCAGCGGTCCCGGGTCGCTGCTCGCGCGGCGCCCGGGACGACCGACCAATCGGAACGAGCGCCCCATGCTGACCCTGATCGGCAAGCGCCTGCTCCAGCTCCTGCCGACCCTGTTCTTCGTGTCGGTGCTGATCTTCTCCCTGCAGCAGCTCTTGCCGGGGGACCCGGCGCTGGTCATGGCCGGCGAGGAGCGCGACCCGGAGGTGATCGAGCAGATCCGGCGCCAGTACCGGCTCGATCAGCCGATCCCGATCCAGTACCTCTACTGGGTCAAGGGCGTGCTCACCGGCGACCTCGGCGAATCGATGCGGCTCAAGGAGCCGGTCGCGCGCCTGATCACGCAGAAGCTGCCTGTGACGCTGCAGCTCGCCGTCATGGCCATGATCATCGCCCTCCTGATCGGCGTCACCGCCGGGGTGATCTCGGCGGTCAAGCGCGACACCTGGATCGACTACGCCGCCAACGTGTTCGGCCTGTGGGGCATCTCGACGCCGAACTTCTGGCTCGGCATCATGATGATCTTCCTGTTCTCGGTGCATCTCGGCTGGCTGCCGGCCTCCGGCTACGTCAGCCCGTGGGTCGACTGGCGCCAGAGCCTGTCCACCACGATCATGCCGGCCTTCGTGCTCGGCACCGGCATCGCCGGCGTCATCATGCGCCACACCCGCGCCGCCATGCTGCAGGCTCTCCAGAGCGACTACGTCCGCACCGCCCGGGCGAAGGGGCTCGAGGAGCGGGTGGTTGTCCTCAAGCACGCCATGCGCAACGCCCTCACCCCCGTCATCACGCTGGGCGCCCTCGAATTCGGCACGCTCCTGTCCGGCGCCGTGCTGACGGAGCAGATCTTCACGATTCCGGGCTTCGGCAAGCTGATCGTCGACGCCGTGTTCAACCGGGACTACGCGGTGGTGCAGGGGGTCGTGCTCGTCACCGCGTCGATCTACATCCTCATGAACCTGCTCGCCGACATCGGCTACATCCTGGTCAATCCGAGGCTGCGCGGATGAGCGCCGGCCGCGACGTCGCCGCGCCCGCGCAGACGGGCCTCCTCGACCCGCCGCCGCACGCGGCGGCCTTCGCGAGCGGCGAGCGGCCCGGCGCCGCCGCCCTGGGGCCGGCCCCGGCCCCGGAGGAGTTTTCCGTCGAGTCCCCGTCCCGGCGGGCCTGGCGGCGGCTGCGCCGGCGGAAAGGGGCCATGGTCGGCCTCGCCGTGATTCTCCTGATCGGGTTCGTCGCCGTCTTCGCGCCGCTGATCGCGCCCTACGACCCCGCGCAGCAGAGCTGGGCCGCGGTGCGCAAGGCGCCCTCCTTCGCCTACTGGATGGGCACCGACGAGGTCGGCCGTGACGTGCTGTCCCGGGTCGTGTTCGGCGCCCGCGCCTCGCTGCTCGCCGGCTTCATCTCGGTGGCGATCGCCATCGCGATCGGCGTGCCGGTCGGCCTCCTCGCCGGCTATGCGGGCGGCCTCGTCGACGGGGTCATCAGCCGCATGACCGACGCGATGCTCGCCTGCCCGTTCCTGATCCTCGCCATCGCGCTCGCCGCCTTCCTCGGCCCGAGCCTGACGAACGCCATGATCGCGATCGGCGTCACGGCGACGCCGATCTTCGTGCGCCTCACCCGGGGGCAGGTGCTGAGCGTCAAGTCGGAGGACTACGTCGAGGCGGCCCGGGCGGTCGGCAACCCGCACTGGCGCATCGCCGCCCGCCACATCCTGCCGAACGTCATGCCGGCGCTCCTCGTCCAGGCGACCCTGACGGTCGCCACCGCGATCATCGCCGAGGCGAGCCTGTCCTTCCTCGGCCTCGGCCAGCAGCCTCCGGCCCCCTCCTGGGGCTCGATGCTGAACGCCGCGCAGCGCTTCCTCACCCAGGCGCCGTGGATGGCGATCTGGCCGGGCCTTGCCATCTTCGTCACCGTCCTGTCCTTCAACCTCCTCGGCGACGGCCTGCGCGACGCCCTCGACCCGCGCACCAAGTAGCGCGTCAGTAGAGGATCGACGGCAGGAAGGCGCCGCGCGGCTCCTGGTAGGGGCCGATGGTCATCAGCGTCATCGGCTGGACCACCCGCAGGCCCTGCTCCAGGCACCAGCGGAACAGCGCCGCGTCGCGGGTCGGCGCCAGGAAGCCCGGGCCGGTGAAGGCCGGCGCGGCGGCGATCAGGGCCTTGACGTCCTCCACGGTCTCGCCGACCGCGTGCCCGAAGAAGCCGATCTCGGTGGCGTAGCCGGTCAGGCGGCCGTCGCGCTCGACGGCCGTGGCGGTGCCCCGGCCGACCGCGTGGGCGAGTTCCCCGGCCCGGTCGTGGCCGTGCACGTCCCGGCACAGCGCGTTGGCCGCGTCGAGGTCGGCGGCGGTCGCCGGCCGGACCGGGTGCCCCGGAACGGCGGCCCCGATCGGCGGGCCCTGGAAGACCGTGAGCGGCTCGCGGGCGACGAAACCGAGCTTGGCGTAGAGGGACAGGGAGCGCCCGTGATAGGCGGCCTGGACCAGGCGGACCGACCCGATGCCCTGCCGGCGCGCCCGTTCCAGCACCGCCTCCATCAGGCGCCGGCCGACGGCGCCGTTCTGGATCTCGGGCGCGACGGTGATCGGCCCGACGCCCGCGAGCGGCTTCGCCTCCCACAGGAAGTTGCTGCCGACCACCCTTCCGTCCACCTCGGCGACGACCCCGTGCACGTCGGGCCGCTCCAGGATGTCCCCGAGGAGCCCCGTCGCCACGCCGGCATCGGGGAAGTCCGGCGGGAAGCCGTGCGCTTCGGAGATGGTCTTGAAGGCTTCGTAGCAGATCGCGCCGGCGGGCGCGGCGTCGGCCGGCGCGGCGGGGCGCAGGGTCACGGTCATGGTCGTCTCCTTTTCCCGGGATCGAGGGCCTACTTGCGGGCCACCGCCATCGAATAGGGGCCCTGCAGGTGCTCGACGCGGACGTCGCGGAAGCCGGCATCCCGCATCCAGCCGGCGCAGTCGGCGCCCGTGTAGTCGAACCCGCCGGGGGTCTCGATGAGCATGTTGAGGCTCATCAGGAGCCCGAAGGCGTTGGTGCGCCGGGCGTCGTCGATCATGGCGTCGTAGACGACGAGGGCGCCGCCCGCCGGCAGGGCCGCGTAGGCCTTCTCCAGGAGGAGGCGCTTCTCGGCCAGATCCCAGTCGTGCAGGATGTGGCCCATCACCAGCACGTCCACGCTCGGCAGCGGGTCGCGGAAGAAGTCGCCCTCCAGGAAGGACAGGCGCTCGGCGAGCCCCTGCTTGGCGACGTAGCGCTCGAAGACGGGGCGCACCTTGGGCAGGTCGTAGCCGAAGCCGGTGAGGTGCCCGTGCGTCCGCGCGATCTCGGCGGTGAGCCCGCCCTGGGCGCAGCCGATGTCGGCGAAGGTGGCGTGCTCGGCCCAGGGGAAGGCGGCGGCGATCGCCCGGGCGGTCGGCAGGCTCAGCCCGGTCATCGCGCCCAAGAACAGTTCGAGCCGGTCCGGGTCGGCGTAGACGGCCCCGAACAGGTCGGGCTCGCCGGCGGTGATCTCGTTCTGCGGCCGGCCCGTGCGCAGCGCCTCCGTGAGGTTGCCCCAGAAGCGGTAGAGCCGCCCGTTCATCATCTCCAGGATGCCGCCGACATAGGACGGCTTGGCGCGGTCGAGGTAGAGGTCGGTCTCGGCGGTGTTGGCGTAGCGCCCGTCGCCGAGCCGCTGCAGCACGCCGAGCGCGACGAGAGCGTCGAAGAAGTCCCGCGCGCTGCGTTCGTGCAGGCCGAGCGCCTCGCGCAGCCCCTCGAGCGACAGGGGGCCCCGCTCGGCGAGGCGCGTGAACAGGCCGAGCTCGATGGCGCTGAGCAGGGTCTTGGAGCCCCAGAAGGCGCTGCCGAGCTGCAGGATCCTGTCGGGGGCGATGGTGGTCACATGGGTCATGGCACGTCTCCTCGCGCCCGGTGCCGGCGGCACGGGCGGTTCGTTGCTGAGGGAAGGGGGTCTATTTCGGCACGACGACGGTGAAGTACGGCGCCACCGCCTTCTCGTTCGGGCCGACCATCGCCGGCGCCTGGTGGCGGACCGGCTTCAGGCTCTTGAGATAGGCCGCGAGCGCCCCGGCATCGGCGTCGGTCAGCCGGGCATAGGCGTGGTAGGGCATGGCCGGCGCGAGCAGGCGCCCGTCGGGCCGCTCGCCTTTGCGCACGGCCTTGACGATGTCGGCCTCGCTCCAGGCGCCGAGGCCGGTCTCCCGGTCCGAGGTCAGGTTCGGCGGGTAGAAGATCCCCATCCCGGGGATCTCGAACCCGATCTCCGAGCCCGCCAGCGCGCGCTGCGGGTCGGGCTTGCCGGCGAGCGCCCCGGGGGTGTGGCAGCCGATGCAGTCCATGATGTGGGCGAGGTACTCGCCACGCTTGAGCCGGTCCTGCCCGCGCGCCGGATCGGCGGCGGCGAAGGCCCCGAGCAGCGCGAACCCGGCCACGGCGCTCGTGAGGGTGGCGTTCATGAGGTCAGCCTCTCGTATCGAGATGGCGCTCCTCTACGCGAGCGGGTTTTCCGCGGCTCTCGCCGGGAATCGCCTGGATTTTCCGGAAGCGCCGCCGGCTTTCCGGAAGGATCGACTGGGGAGTGCCGTGACGCGCAAGAAGGGGACAGGCTGCACGCCCGTCGTTCCGGGGCCGAGCGCAGCGAGGAGCCCGGAACCCATGAACACGGCGTAGGTGGATCGAACGCGCCGGAACCGTCCCGTTCCCTTGAGCATCGCTGGTGTGCATGGGTTCCGGGCTCGCCCTTCGGGCGCCCCGGAACGACGGAGGGGGAGTGCCCGGGGCGCGTGGAAGGGCCGGGGGAAGGGCTCAACGCCCGTCATTCCGGGGCCGAGCGCAGCGAGGAGCCCGGAACCCATGAACACGACGTAGGTGGATCGAACGCGCCGGAGCGGTCGCGTTCCCGCGATCACCGCTGGTGTTCATGGGTTCCGGGCTCGCCCTTCGGGCGCCCCGGAATGACGGCGCGAATGCGCAGGAGCGGTTTTCCCGCCCGTTCTGCCCGGATGCGCCTGGATTTTGGCGCAAGGTTCTGCATCTTCCGGGAAGATGCCGACCCTCCGTCCGAGTCGGGAGGAGGAGGAATGGACAAGAAGCGGATCGCCGCTGAGATCAGGGACTATCTCGCCCGCGAGCGGATGTCGCGGGAGCAGTTCGCCTTCAAGACCAAGCTCGGCAAGTCCACCGTCGACAAGCTTCTCACCGGGCTGTTCTCGGACAAGACGCTCGCCATCGTGGAAAGCCACACGAAGCTCGCGCTACGGGCGAACGGCCAGTCCGAAGCCCGACCGGCGCCGCGGCCGGAGCTGCGCCCCCTCGACCGGCCCTCGATCGCCGTCCTGCCCTTCGACAATCTCAGCGGCGACCCGGACCAGGACTACCTCGCCGACGGGCTCACCGAGGACATCATCACGGCCCTCGCCCGCCTGCGCTGGCTGTTCGTCATCGCCCGCAATTCGAGCTTCGTCTACAAGGGCCGCGCCGCCGACGTGCGCGAGGTCGCCCGCGAGCTCGGCGTGCGCTACGTGCTCGAGGGCAGCGTGCGCACCGCCGGCGGGCGCATCCGCATCGTCGGCCAGCTCGTCGACGCCGAGACCGGCAAGCACATCTGGGCCGAGAAGTACGACCGCGAGCTCCGGGACATCTTCGCCGTCCAGGACGAGATCACCGAGCACGTGGTCGCCGCCGTCGAGCCCCACCTCTACGCCGAGGAGGGCTACCGGGCCGCGAACCGGCCGCCGGACAGCGTCGACGCCTGGGGCCTCGTGGTGCGGGCGCTCGGGCTCCTGACCAAGCACGACCGGCCGCAGAACGAGGAGGCCCGCCGCCTGCTCGAGCGCGCCATCGCCATCGAGCCGGCCTATGCCCGCGCCCACGCCCTCGTCGCCTGGAGCCTGTGGTGGGCGGCGTTCAACGACTGGCTGCCCGACCGGGCGCAGGCCGAGCGCGCCGCCTCCCGGGCCGCCGAGCACGCCCTGTCCCTCGACCAGACCGACCCCTGGGCGCGCATGATCTTCGGCATGTGCCTGAGCAACGCCGGCCAGCACGAGCGGGCGCTCGGCGAGGTGCAGCAGGCCCTCGCCCTCAACCCGAGCTTCGCCCTCGGGCGGACGATCCACGGCTGGGCGCTCCTGCGCGCCGGGCGCTTCGACGAGGCGATCGCCGAGACCGCCCGCGCCCTGCGCATGAGCCCGGTCGATTCCTTCTCCGGCTTCTACACCTCGGTGCACGGGCTCGCGCTCCTGGGCGCGCGCCGTTTCGAGGAGGCGCTGCCCTATCTGCGCGCCTCCGTGGCCGCCATGGCCGAGTACACCGGCCACTACAACACGCTGATCAGCGTCTGCGGCCATCTCGGCCTTCTCGAGGAGGCGCGCGAGTTCATGGCGATCCGCAACCGGCTCGGGAAGCCGCTCCGCGTGAGCGTCCTGCGGCAGAACCTCGCCCGCTTCGCCCATTGCGACGTGTTCGTCGAGGGCCTCGCCAAGGCCGGCGTCCCCGAATGAGGCTCATGCCCGCGGCTTCGGCGGCGTCCGGAAGCCGAGGATGGTCGGCACCGCGCAGGCGAGCGCGAAGGCCGCGGCGGCGAAGACGAGGTGCGGCCGGCCCTGATCGAGGAGGAGGCCGAAGGCGAGGGGCGCCGCGAGCGAGCCGACGTCGAAGCCCGAATAGACGAGCCCAAAGACCCGGCCGAGGCCGCCTTCGGGCGCCGCGCGCCGCACCAGGACGTCCCGCGACGGGCCGGTCGCGCCCCCCGCGGCGCCCGAGGCGAAGAGCAGCGCCGTGACCGCCACGAGGGGCAGGGTCGTGAACGCCACGAGGAGGGAGAACCCGGCCGCGGCCAGGAGGCCCGCCACGGCGACGAGGTCGTGCCGGGAGGCCTTGTCGGCGAGGACGGCGCCGCCGATCACCCCGCAGGCGGCGCCGAGCTGGTAGGCGGCGACCGCGACGGTGGCCCCGGCGAGGGTCGCCCCATAACCCTCCGCGAGCGCCGCGATGCCGAAATTCTGTATGCCGGCGCCGTGGAGGGCCGTGAGGACGAAATAGCCGAAGGCCAGCATCACGGCCGGCATGGCGAGGATGCCGAGGAAGCCGAGCGCCGGCTCCGCCGGGGTCCCCGCCTGCGCCGCCGGCGCCGCCCGCCAGGCGAGCGCCGCCCGGTTGGCGATGAGGAACAGGCCGATGGCGATCCCGACGAGGCCGACGCAGACGAGGGCCACCCGCCAGCTCCAGGCCCCGGCGATCAGCGCCACCGCGACCGGCGACACGGCGAAGCCGATGCTGCCCGCGAGCGCGTGCGCCCCGAAAGCCCGGCCGAGCCGCAGCGGGCTCACCCGGTGGCTGAGGATCGACAGGTCGGCCGGGTGGTAGACGCTGTTGCCGAGCCCCGCCGCGGCGGCGAGGACGAGGAGCCACGGCAGGCTCGGCGCGAGCCCCATCGCGGCGATGGCGGAGGCCTGGAGCAGCACGCCGCCGATCAGCAGCCGGTGCGCGCCGAACCGGTCGACGAGGGCGCCGGCGAGGACCTGGGCGGAGCCGGACACGGCGTAGAACACGCTGATCAGGAGCCCGAGCTCGACGAAGCTGACGCCGAGGTCGTCCCGCATCAGCGGCAGGAGCGGCGCCAGCGCCACCTGCAGGATGTGACTCGTGAAATGCGCCGCCGCGGGAGATCCGCACCATCGCGGCCGTGGCGGCGCCGCCCGCGGCCCGGCGTCGCTCACCGGGCTTCCTCCGGCGGGGTCGGATCAGTCACGGGCCGCCAC
>DATLFZ010000294.1:0-5603 GCA_035540795.1 Beijerinckiaceae bacterium
GGCACGCCGTAGCGCACGATCATCAGCGAGCCGTCGGAGCGGGGGCCGATCGGCTCCACGGCATGGTCGGACGAGTCGGCGAGGGAGCGCAGGGTGAGGGCGAGGGTGCCGATCTTCTGCGCCAGGGTGATGATCTCGGCCTGCTCCGGGGAGAGCTCGAGCGTCGCCGTCTCGCCTTCGACATAGGAATTGCCGGAGGCGTCCTTCTGCACGTTCTTGCCGATGGCGAGCACGCGGATATTGGTGAGGATCGTCTCGGAGATATGGACGTCCACGCTCTGGACGCGCGAAGCGTCGTCGTCGCGGTAGATCCGGATCACGTCCACCCGGTCGTTCGGCAGGATGAAGCCGCCGGCGGACGTCGCCCCGCGCGTGTCGATCGAGATGGCGACGGCGCGCATGCCCGAGGGCAGGATCGCCGACATGAACCCGCTGCCGCTCGCCTTGATCAGCTTCTCCCGCCGGATCGGCTCGCCGCTCAGGAAGGACGAGCGGGCGATGGAGCCGGTGGTCTCCTCGAGGGCGCTCGGGACCTCGGAGCGGCGGATCAGGCCGGAGGAGGCGGAATCGGCGGGCCAGGCCTGCCAGCGCAGGTCCTCGGGCTTGAGCGTCTGGCCCATCGGCAGGTCGGCGGCGGCGACCAGCACGTCGACGGTGCTGATCGAGGGCACCGGCACCTCGATGCGCTGCGGTGGCGGCGGCGGTTCTCCGCCGCCCATCATCAACGCGGCACCACCGCCGGCGAGGATGGCGACCCCGAGCACTGCCAGGCGGGCTGCCTTCATCGACGAACACCCTTCGTGACGGCCTCTCCGTCACGCCGGATTCGACCAGCCAATCGTCAAATTATGGTTAACCCGATCCTAGCGATCGGCCGGTTCAGGCGCCGAGGAGCGCGGTCCAGACCGGCGAGCGCGGATAGACGGCGAGCGCCGCGGCCGCGAGGGCGATCCCGTACGGGACGCCGCTGCGGTGGTCGTGCAGGCGCGCGAGCCAGGGCCAGCCCGCCGCGAAGGCGGGCAGCGGAAGTCGCCGCAGGGCGAGGATCGCCAGCGTGAGCGCCCCGCCGGCGAGGGCGGCGAGGAAGAGGTATTCGACGAGCACCCCGAAACCCAGCCAGAGAGCGGTCGCCGCGGCGAGCTTGGCGTCCCCGCCGCCGATCCAGCCGAAGGCGAAGAACCCGAAGGTGACCGCGAGGACGAGAGCGGCCGCGGCGACGTGATGGAGGAGGTCCGACCAGCCGAGGGTCCCCGTCGCCGCGACGGCGAGGAACGCCGCCGCGAGCGCGAGGGTGAGCCGGTTCGGGATGGTCATGGTGAGGAGGTCGCTCGCCGCCGCGAACGCCATCAGGGCGGGGAAGATCAGAAGGACGGGGGTGGTCATCGGCCCTCGTTCGATCCGCCCGGCGGCCCGCGCCGGGGTTCCGGGGCTTTTCTTGCCCGGAACGGGTGGTCGGGACCGCCGGAGGGCCGGCGGCCGCCGTTCGTGCGCCGATCAGGGCGCCTTGCCGAGCTGGTTCGCCACGTTCTCGAACGTGATCTTGAGGTTTCCGCCGAGGGTCGTGGCGGCGCCGATGATCACGACGGCGATCAGCGCGGCGATGAGGCCGTATTCGATGGCGGTGGCGCCGGATTCGTCCCGGACGAAGCGAGAAAAGAGTTTCATGTCTGGCTCCCAGGCCTGTTCCACTTTCCCCGCCGACCGGGCCTTCGCGCCGGCGGTGACCGGCCTGACGTTACGCGAGCCCCGTTGCACCGAGGTTAAGGCGGACGGTCGAATGCGGCGGCGGCGCGGCCTTTTCGGCGATGGTTGAGGGGCGCTTGCCCCGGCGGGGACCTTTCGACCGATCGCGCCACGCAGACTGGGTCGGGTGCGGGGTGCGTCGGAAAGCGGGGCGACGGAGGCCGTCGCGGCGCGAATCGGCCGCCTCCCGGGAGGGGGCGGCGGCGGAGGCGCGGACTTGAACCGGAAGAGGCGCGGCGCCGGATGCGGCGGGCGGATGCCGCCCGCGATCCCGAGCCCGGACGCGCGCGCCCCGGTTCCGGGCGGGTGCCCGGAACGGGTACGCCGAACGCGAGTGGGGCAGCCGGATCAGGGCGCCTTGCCGAGCTGGTTGGCGACGTTGGTGAAGGTCGTCGAAAGCTTGGTGCCGAGGGTGGTCGCGGCGCTGATGATCACCACCGCGATCAGGGCGGCGATGAGCCCGTACTCGATGGCGGTCGCGCCGGATTCGTCCCGGATGAAGCGACGGAAGATGGTCATGGTTGGCTCCCAGGCCTGTTGCTCTGTCGTCCGTCGACCAGGCTGTGATCGGCCGACCGGAACCGAGGGCGACCTTACGCAACGCTCGTTTCGGCGAGGTTAAGGCGCCCCGTCGAATGCGATCCGCCGGTTCCGAGGGCGTCGAGGCCGCCGCGCCGAAGGGGAGCGGCGCTCCCGCGGGCGCGGTCCTCTCAAAACGAAGCCGTCGACCGGCATCGGCCAGGTCGCGGTGGCCTCGCGCCCGTTAGGCCTTCCTTCACCATTCCGACGCGAAGAATGCGGTCACGGCCGAGAGAGTCGCTCGATGCACCGCTTCCGTCCCTTGCGTATCGCCGTCCTCGCCTTCGCGCTCGCCGGTGAGGCGGCCCTCGCGAGCACGCCGCTCGAGCCCCTCACCGTGGTGATCGACCACGCCAAGATCGTCCGGCTGCCCGACCGCACGCACACCGTCATCGTGGGCAACCCGATCATCGCCGACGTGACGGTGCAGCGGAACGGCATCCTCGTCGTCACCGGCAAGAGCTTCGGCACCACGAACCTGATCGCGCTCGACGCCGCCGGCGGCACGATCGCCGAGTCCCTGATCCGGGTGCAGGCGCCGAACGAGGCGGTGGTCACCGTCCAGCGCGGCCTCGAGCGCGAGACCTATTCCTGCACGCCGAACTGCCAGCCCTCCCTCCAGCTCGGCGATTCCAACAAGTACTTCAGCGAGGTCGGCGGGCAGGCGGGCCAGCGCAACACCCTGGCGACGCAGCGCTGAGGCGGGCGTTGCGCCGGATTTCGACGTTTCGACCTAAACCTTCCGCAAGGATTCCGTCGTAGGGCTACCGGACGAGCGCCCGCATTCGAGGCGCGGGGGACCGGCAGCATGACGCGCCCAAGTTCCGATCCAACCGATGCACCGGCCCGGCCGAGGGGCCTGCTGCGGCGCTTCCGTCGCGACCAGCGCGGCGTCACTGCGGTCGAGTTCGGCATGGTGGCGACCCCGTTCTTCGCCCTCCTGTTCGCGATCATCGAGACCGCGCTGGTGTTCTGGACGACCCAGGTCCTCGAGACGGCGGTCACCAACGCCTCGCGGCGGGTCTATACGGGCCAGTTCCAGCAGGCCAACGCCGCCACGGACCCGGCCCAGCTCGCGACCAAGTTCCGCGAGGAGATGTGCAAGAGCATCGTCGCGCTGCTGCGCTGCGATCAGGTCAAGGTGGACGTGCGCACCTCCGACGCCTTCCCGAACAGCGCGGCGCCGCCGCCGATCACGTCGAGCGGGGAGTTCGATTCCGGCAATTTCGGCCAGTACCAGCAGCCGGCCGCGAACCGCATCGTCGTGGTGCGTGCGGCAGTCGAATACCCGGTCTTCGTGAGCCTCCTCAACCCGAACCAGGCCAACCTGAAGAACGGCAACCGCCTGCTCATGGCCTCGGCGGCGTTCCGCACCGAGCCGTTCAGCAACTAGGGCCGCCGCATGGGCATCCTCCACCGCCTCGCCCGACGCTGCCGCTCCTGCGGCGGCGCGTTGCGCTGCTTCGCCCTCGCGAGCGCCGGCGTCGCCGCGGTCGAGTTCGCGATGGTGCTGCCGGTGATGGTGCTGATCTATCTCGGCACGACCGAGCTGACCTTCGCGGTCAACACCGACCGCAAGCTCACGCTCCTGTCGCGCACCCTCGCCGACCTCACCGCCCGCGCCGCGACCGTGACCGGGAGCCAGCTCGACGACATCTTCGGCGCCGCCCTGTCGGTGATGGCGCCCTACAGCACCGCCAACGTCAAGATGGTGATCACCAGCGTCGCCGTGACGGCGAAGAGCGGCGGCGGCGTCGAGGGCAAGGTGTGCTGGAGCCGGGCGAAGGGCACCGGCGCGACGGCGCTCGCCAAGAACACCATCGTCCCGGTGCCGGACGGATTCCAGGCGGCCAACACCTCGTTCATCCGGGCCGAAGTGTCGATGCCCTACACGCCCGTCTTCGGCTCGGGCGTGCTCAACCTCGTCACCTCGTCGCCGACCCTGAACCTCACCGAGTCGACGCCCTGGCCGGTCCGCAACGTCAAGGAAGTGGTCCTCGACAACACCCCCTGCCTGACCTGAGGCCGGATCTCAGCCGCCGGCCCGGCGCTTGCGCTGGGCCAGCGTGCGCAGCCTCAGCGCGTTGAGGCGGATGAAGCCCGCCGCGTCGCGGTGGTCGTAGGCGACGGCGCCCTCCTCGAAGGTGACGAGCTCCTTGTCGTAGAGCGAGTACGGGCTCTCGCGGCCGATCACCCAGGCGCCGCCCTTGTAGAGCTTGAGCCGCACCTCGCCGGTCACGAATTCCTGGCTCTTGTCGATCAGCGCCTGCAGCATCTCGCGTTCCGGCGAGAACCAGAAGCCGTTGTAGACGAGCTCCGCGTAGCGCGGCATCAGCTCGTCCTTGAGGTGGGCGGCGCCCCGGTCGAGGGTGATCGACTCGATGCCGCGATGGGCGGCGAGCAGGATCGTGCCGCCGGGCGTCTCGTACATGCCCCGCGACTTCATGCCGACGAAGCGGTTCTCGACGAGGTCGAGGCGGCCGATGCCGTTGTCCCGGCCGAGGTCGTTGAGACGGGCGAGGAGCGCGGCCGGCGACAGGCGCCGGCCGTCGATTGAGACCGGGTCGCCCTTCTCGAAGCCGATCGTGATCACGGTCGGCCGGTCCGGCGCCTCCTCGGGGCCGATCGTGCGCGAATAGACGTAGTCCGGCACTTCCTGGCCGGGATCCTCGAGCACCTTGCCCTCCGAGGAGGCGTGCAGGAGGTTGGCGTCGACCGAGAAGGGCGCCTCGCCGCGCTTGTCCTTGGCGATCGGGATCTGGTGCGCCTCGGCGAAGGCGATGAGCTGCTCGCGCGAGCGCAGGTCCCATTCGCGCCAGGGGGCGATCACGGTCACGTCCGGCTTGAGCGCGTAATAGGTGAGCTCGAACCGGACCTGGTCGTTGCCCTTTCCGGTCGCGCCGTGGGCGACCGCGTCGGCGCCGACCTTTTCGGCGATCTCGATCTGCTTCTTGGCGATGAGCGGCCGGGCGATGGAGGTGCCGAGGAGATAGAGCCCCTCGTAGAGGGCGTTCGCCCGGAACATCGGGAAGACGTAGTCCCGCACGAACTCCTCGCGCAGGTCCTCGATGAAGATGTTCTCGTCCTTGATGCCGAGGAGTTGCGCCTTGCGGCGGGCCGGCTCGAGCTCCTCGCCCTGGCCGAGATCGGCCGTGAAGGTGACGACCTCGCAGCGATAGGTGGTCTGCAGCCATTTCAGGATGATGGAGGTGTCGAGGCCGCCCGAATAGGCAAGCACCACCTTCTTGATGTCACGCATGATGTGTCCCGGGGGAAAAGCC
>DATLFZ010000295.1:0-19354 GCA_035540795.1 Beijerinckiaceae bacterium
GAGCTGCTCGCGCGAGCGCAGGTCCCATTCGCGCCAGGGGGCGATCACGGTCACGTCGGGCTTCAGTGCGTAATAGGTCAGCTCGAACCGGACCTGATCGTTGCCCTTGCCGGTCGCGCCGTGGGCGACCGCGTCGGCGCCGACCTTCTCGGCGATCTCGATCTGCTTCTTGGCGATGAGCGGCCGGGCGATGGAGGTGCCGAGGAGATAGAGCCCCTCGTAGAGGGCATTCGCCCGGAACATCGGAAAGACGTAGTCCCGCACGAACTCCTCGCGCAGGTCCTCGATGAAGATGTTCTCGTCCTTGATGCCGAGGAGTTGCGCCTTGCGCCGCGCCGGCTCGAGCTCCTCGCCCTGGCCGAGATCGGCCGTGAAGGTGACGACCTCGCAGCGATAGGTGGTCTGCAGCCATTTGAGGATGATGGAGGTGTCGAGGCCGCCCGAATAGGCGAGCACGACCTTGTTCACGCGCTTCTCGGTCATCGTCGATCCCGTCGTCCGGCCGGGCCGGAACCCGGCGCGACTTATAGGCCGAAGGAGGTCGCGCGCAACCGCCGCCCGGGGCCGCGCACGAGCCATGCGCCGGCCCGCCTTGCCGGCGCCGCATCGGACGGCCAATGCTCGGGGACGCCTGGGAGAATCGGATGCCCCGCCGTTCGGTGATCGAGTTCTGGTACGAGTTCGCCTCGACCTATTCCTACCTTTCGGCGATGCGCATCGAGGGGCTCGCCGAGGCGGCGGGCGTCGCGATCCGCTGGCGGCCCTTCCTGCTCGGGCCGATTTTCCAGGCGCAGGGCTGGGCCACCTCACCCTTCAACCTTTTTCCCGCCAAGGGCCGGCACATGTGGCGCGACATGGAGCGCGAGGCGGCCCGCCTCGGCCTGCCCTGCCGGCGGCCGGAACCCTTTCCGCAGAACAGCCTGGTCGCCGCCCGGGTCGCCCTCCTCGGGGCGGAGCACCCCTGGGGCCCGACCTTCACCAAGGCGGTCTACCGGGCCGAGTTCGGCGAGGGCCGCTCCATCGCCGAGCCGGCGGCGATCCAGGACATCCTGGCCCATCTCGGCCTCGACGCCGACGCGATCCTCAAGGCCGCCCAGGCCGAGCCGAACAAGACCCGCCTGAAGGCCGTCACCGAGGAGGCCCGCTCCCGCGGCCTCTTCGGCGCTCCCACCTTCATCGCCGAGGACGGCGAGCTCTTCTGGGGCAACGACCGCCTCGAACAAGCCCTCGCCTGGGCCGCCGGCGAGCGGCCGGGGCGGGGGTGAAACGAAAAAGGCCCCGCTGGAGCGGGGCCTTCGTAGTTCCCGTCTCGCGGCGCTCAGTCGCCGGGCGAGATCGACGCGACCTCGCGGCCCTTCTGGCCCTCGGCGACGGAGACCATGACCCGCTGGCCTTCCTGGAGGTCGGGCATGCCGGCCCGCATGAGGGCGGAGCGGTGGACGAACACGTCCTTGCCGCCATCCTCGACCGAGATGAAGCCGAAGCCCTTGGCGGGGTTGTACCACTTCACCGTGCCGGGCTGCTCCGGCGAGGCCGGTCCGGCGAAGCGCGGGGCGCCGCGGGGCGCGCCGTAGCCGCCGCCACCGCCGCCCATCCGGTCGCCGCCCATGCGGTCGCCGCGGGGGCCGCCGCCACCGAAGCCGCCAGGACGCGGGCCGCGGGGAGCGGCGGGCTCGGCCGTGCTGGTGTCGACCTCGAGCACCTCGGTGACCTGCGGGCCCTTCTGGCCCTGCGCCACCCGGACGACGAGGCGCGTGCCCGGCTGCATGTCGGTCTGGCCGGCGGCCTCGACGGCGCGGATGTGCAGGAAGGCGTCGCCGGTGCCGTCGGAGAGCTCGACGAAACCAAAACCCTTTTCGGGGTTGAACCACTTCACCTTGGCGTCGAGGGTCGGCCCGGAGGCGACCATGGGCTGGCGGGGCGGCGGGGAATCGGGCCAGCCGAAGCCCTGGGGCTGGCCGAAATCGTCGCGGCCGGTGGGAAAGTCGTCGCGGCCGCCGCGTCGCGGGCCACGAAAGTCTCGAGAACGGCTCATGGGGAGTTCCAGGCAAGGAGAGAGGGGGTCATGTCACCGTCTTCGACCTTGCCGGCATGTCGGAAGTCAACGTCAGCTGCATGACCTGAGAAGGGGCGAACCGGTTGGAGCGCGGGGCGACACGCATGGAGGCGTGCGGACCCGATCCACCCCGTAACGAGACATCGTCATCCGGCCGCCTCCGGCGCATCGGCGCCATCTTAACGGTTGCGCAGGGGAGGGCAACCGGAATGACGATGCGCGACGGCGGGGCCGTGCCGTCGACGGTACGCCGCCGCGCCGAGCGCCGCCGGCGGGCACCCCGCGCCGCCCCGGGACGCGCCGTGACGTGGAGGAACCGGCCGCGAAAGCCTCTCCGGCGCGGAGCCGCCCTTCGGGAACCGCACGTGGACAGGAGGCGCGGCTCTGACCATACTGCGGCCGCGACGGCGCCAGGCGCCGCCCAGGGAGGAAACAGCATGAAGAGACGTGACGTTCTCAAAGGGGGCCTCGCCCTCTCGGCCGGGCTCGTCGCCGCCCCTTACGTCAAGGCGCAGGCCCAGATCGCGCTCCAGGGCGCGTCCCAGTTCAACGACGACCACGCCTTCACCAAGTCGATGGTCAAGTTCGAGGAGCTGGTGCAGAAGTACTACGGCAAGCCGGTCAGCTTCACCCTGCACAAGAACTCCTCGCTCGGCCTCGAGAAGCAGTATTTCGAGTACATGGCGCAGGGTCGCGCGGTCGACTACGCCATCGTGTCGCCGGCGCACATGTCGACCTTCTCGCGGGCGGCGCCGTTCATCGACGCGCCCTTCCTGTTCCGGGACCTCGCGCACTGGAACAAGGTGCTCGACCAGGACCTGCTCAAGCCCGTCGCCGACGAGATCGCCCAGAAGGCGAACGTCATGCTGATCGGCTATGCCGGCGGCGGCGTGCGGAACATCTTCGCCACCAAGACCGCGAGCACGGTCGCCGACCTGCGCGGCCTCAAGGTCCGCGTCCAGGGCGCGCCGATCTGGAGCCGCACCTTCCAGGCGGTCGGCATGGCCCCGACCGTGATCGCCTACAACGAGGTCTACAACGCCATCCAGAACGGCGTCATCCAGGCCGGCGAGAACGAGGCGGCGGGCGTCGAGCAGATGAAGTTCTTCGAGGTCGCGCCGAACCTCATCATGACCCAGCACGCGATCACCATCCGGCCGCTGTGCTTCTCGGGAGCGACCTTCAAGAAGCTGCCGCCGGAGCTGCAGCAGGCGGTGCTGCGGGCCGGCAAGGAGGCGGGCGCCCACGGCCGCGAGATCGAGTCGAGCGAGGACACCGCCAAGCTCGACGCCCTCGAGAAGGCCGGGCGCCTGAAGCGCATCCCCTTCAACGAGCGCGCCGAGATGAAGCGCCTCGTCGATCCGGTGATGGCGGCCTACGCCAAGGAGATCGGCGCCGAGGACATCCTCGGCCGCATGAACGCCATCGCCTGACGCGCGCGCGACCCGGGGGGCCGCAGGCCGGCGCGCCTGCGGCCTCTCGCTCGATTCCGACAGGGCCTTTTCCCGTGACCGACACCCATCGCAGCGCCTGGCGCCGGCTCACGGCCGCCTACAGCGCCCTCCTGTCGTGGCTGCTCGTGTTCTCCGTGGCGATCCTGGTCATCCCGGTCACGCTGCAGATCTTCTCGCGCTTCACCGACCTGTTGCCGCACTACATCTGGACCGAGGAGATGGCGCGGCTCCTGTTCATCTGGGTGATCATGATCGGCGCCATGATCGGGGTGCGGGAGAGCACCCACTTCATCGTCGACGTGTGGCCGCCGCTGTCGCCGCGCACCGACGCCGCCGTGCGCCTCATCGCCCGCATCGGCATCCTGATCATCGCGCTCGTATTCCTGATTTCCGGCTGGGAATTTACGGCCTTCGCCCGCTACCGCATCTCGGAGCTCGCCGAACTGCCCCTCTGGATGATCCACATGGCCTGGCCGCTCGCCGGCTTCACCTGGATCGTGTTCCTCGGCGAGCAGTTCCTCGACGACGTGAAGATCCTGTTCGGGAGAGGCGCATGACCGGCTCGGTGCTGTCCTCCGGGCAGGCGGCCTTCATCCTGTTCGGGGTGTTCTTCACGCTCCTGTTCCTGCGGGTGCCGGTCGCCTTCGCCCTCGCGCTCGCCTGCCTGCCGATCCTCCTGATCGAGCCGCGCCTGTCGGCGATGACCCTCGTCCAGGAGACCTTCAACGCCTACAACTCCTTCATCCTGCTCGCCGTCCCGTTCTTCCTTCTGACGGCGAACCTGATGAACATCGGCGGCATCACCACCCGCCTGATGCGCCTGTCCCGGTCGATGGTGGGGCATTTCCCGGGCAGCCTCGCGCAGATCAACGTGGTGCTGTCGTTCTTCTTCGCCGGCATCTCCGGCTCCTCGACGGCGGACGCGGCGAGCCAGTCCAAGATCTTCATCGAGGCGCAGCAGCGCGAGGGCTACGACATCGGCTTCTCGGTCGCGATCACGGCGGTGTCGTCGGTGCTCGCCGTGATCATCCCGCCCTCGATCCTGATGATCGTGTGGGGCGGCATCCTCACCGTGTCGATCGGGGCGCTGTTCCTCGCCGGCGTGGTGCCCGGGCTCCTCATCGCCCTGTCGCAGATGGCGACCGTGCACGCCTACGCGAAGCTGCGCGGCTACCCGACCTATCCGCGCGCCTCCTGGGGCGAGTTCGGGGGAGCGCTCGTGGTCGCCATCCCGGCCCTGACGACGCCGCTGATCATCATCGGCGGCAAGATCTTCGGCTGGTTCACGGCGACCGAATCCGCCTGCATCGCCGTGCTCTACGCGAGCGCCCTGTCGATCTTCGTGTACCGGGAGATGAACCTCAAAGGGCTGCACCGGGCGCTGCTCGACACCGGCAAGTTCGCCGCCGTGGCGCTGTTCTGCGTCGGCACGGCGAGCGCCTTCGGCTGGCTTCTCGCCTACTACCAGATCCCGCAGGCGATCCTGTCCGGCGTCCAGGGCTGGGGCATGGGGCCGATCGCGGCCGGCTTCTTCATCGCGCTCACCTTCCTGATCGTCGGCTGCTTCCTCGACGCGATCCCGGCCATCATCATCGTCGGCACGATCCTCGACCCGCTCGCGCGGTCCGTCGGCATGGACCCGGTCCATTTCGCCATCGTCGGGATCGTGTCGCTCGCCTTCGGCCTCGTCACGCCGCCTTACGGCCTGTGCCTCCTCATCGCCTGCGCGATCGGCGGCATCCGCATGCGCGAGGCGCTCGGCGACGTGTTCCTCATGCTGCTGCCGATGATGATCGTCCTTGCCCTGCTGATCGTCTTCCCGCAGATCGCCCTCTTCCTGCCGAGCCTGATCTCACCGGAGTTTTTGCGATGACCCCCACCATCCCCGACCTGAAGGGCAAGGCCGTGCTGATGACCGGCGCCAGCACCGGCATCGGCGCCGCCGCCGCCCGCGCCTTCGGCCGCAACGGGGCGAAGGTCGCGGTCAACTACAACGCCAGCAAGGACCAGGCCGAGAAGGTCGTCGCCGACATCCGCGAGGCGGGCGGCGAGGCGATCCTGATCCAGGCCGACGTGACCCGGCCCGAGGCCGCCGACACGGTCACCGCCGCTGCGGTCGAGGCCTTCGGCCGCCTCGACATCCTGGTCAACAACGCCGGCGCCCTGATCAAGCGCACGCCGATCGCGGACTACTCGGACGAGTACCTCGACGCGGTGCTCGATCTCAACGTCCGCTCGGTGGTGCATTTCGTGCGCGCGGCGGCGGTGCAGATGCGCAAGCAGGGCGGCGGCGGCTCGATCATCAACGTCAGCTCGATCGCCGCCCGCCACGGCGGCGGCCCGGGCTCGGTCATCTACGCCGCGGCCAAGGGCTTCGTGTCGACCGCGACCCGGGGCTGGGCCAAGGAGCTGGTCAAGGACCGCATCCGGGTGAACGCGATCGCGCCGGGCGTGATCATGACGCCGTTCCACGAGCGCTACTCGACCGCCGAGCAGCTCGCGGCCATGCAGGCGACGATCCCGATGGATCGGCTCGGCACGTCGGAGGATTGCGTCGGCGCCTTCCTGTATCTCGCCTCGGAAGGGATGAGCGGCTACGTCACCGGCCAGGTGCTCGAGGTCAACGGCGGCCAGTACATGCCGTGATCAGGGGGGCGGCCTGCGGTCGCCCTCCCGGCCTTCCGTGATCGGGAGCTTCGGCCCGGTCGGGCCGCGGCGCCGGCGATACACCGCATAGATGATCGCCGCCGCCAGGATCAGCGGCCCCGCCACGGTCACGAGCCCCCAGTACACGCCATCCATGTCGCTCTCCCGGCGGATTCCGGCCGGTCAACCCTGCGCCTTGGCCGTGGTTCCGGCCCGGCGCCCGCCCCGAGGGCTCGCGGCCGATCCGGCGTCTTCGCCCGCGGCGCCGCCGCCCGCCTCGGCGTTCCCGCCGACGCGAAGATCGTTCTGCACGTGGCGCACGCCGGAGACCCGCTCGGCGAGGTCCTCCGCCCGGCGCTTCTCGTCCCGGCTGGCGACGGTTCCCGCGAGGGTGACCTCGCCCCCCTCGACCCGCACCTCGACGGCGGACGCGTCGACCGCGTCGTCGTCGGCGAGGCGCTCGCAGACGTCCTCGCGGATGCGCTCGTCCGGGCGGGAATAGCCGCGCGGGCCGCGGCCACGATGAGCGCCTTCGCGCTCGTCCCGGCCGAAATCGCCGTAGCGCAGGCCGCTCGTCATGCCGCGATCGTAGTTCTCCTCGCCACTGAGGCCGCGGCTCCGCGGGACGCCGGACCGGGTGCTGCCGTGGCCCTGGCGCGCGCCGGAGCCCCCGACATAGCCCCAGGGGCCGCCGGCGGATTCGGGCCCCGGGCGGGCGCCGTAATGGTTGTAGCCCTCGCCGCCGTAGCCGCCGCGCATGCGGCCGGGCCCGGGCTCGCCGCCCGCATCGGCGCCGGAGAACGAACCCGGGAAGGCCGCCCGGCGGTCGTCCTCCTCGCGGAAGCGGAAGCCGCCGCCCCGCTCCCGGTCGTCGAAGTCGCCGTAGCCCGCGCCGAAGCGGTCGCGCCCCTCGCCGCGCTCGAACCGGCGCCGCCGCTCCTCGAGTTCCCGCCGCTCGTCGTCCGTCAGGCGGGATTCACCGCCGCCGCGGGTGCGGTCGGCGCGGGCCGTGCTCGGCGTGCCCGAACGGTCCGGCCGGGCCGGGCTCGAAATGCGCCGCAGCGCCTCCTCGTAGCGGGGGGCCCGGTCCTCGGCGAGATCGCCCAGCGCGACGATGCCGACGAGGCGCTTGCCCCGGTCGACGACCGGCACGCGGCGGATCTGCATGCGGCCCATGCGCCGGATCACCTCCTCGACGTCGTCGTCCTCGAAGCACCATTCGACATCGTCGGTCATGATCTCGGCGACCCGGTGCCGGTCGGGGGCGATCCCGGCGGCGGTGGAGCGCACGGCGATGTCCCGGTCGGTGAGCATGCCGACGAGGCGGCGCCCGTCGCAGACCGGCAGGACACCGACATTGATCTCGTCCATCAGGCGAGCGGCGTCGCGGACGCTGCGGTCGGGGGAAATCACGCGCACGTCGCGCGTCATCACGTCGGCGATCTTCATGGGGGGCCTCTCGACGGTCAGCGCCGGTCGGATTTCGGGTCCTTGCCGGTGAGCGCCTTGCGGCCGGTGTCGAGGCCGCTGCGCGGCGTCGCCGGCTTCGGCCGCTCCTGGCCCTTCTTGTCCTTGGTCTCGGTCATGGCGCCCTCCCGGTGCGACGACCGGGGTAAAGCGGCAGGACCCGCTTGGTTCCGGCTCAGAAGCCGTAGAGCGCGGCCGGGTTGTCGACGAGGATCTTCCGGCGCACCGCCTCGTCCGGCGCCCAATCGAGGAGGATGTCGAGGAGCACGGTGTCGTCGACCGCGGTCTTGGCGGAGGGGTGGGGCCAGTTGCTCGCCCACACCATCCGCTCCGGCGCCGCCTTCACCAACGCCTTCGCGAGGCGCCCCACGTCGTCGTAGAGGGGCGGCCCCGCCCGCGAAACCTCGTAGGGCGCCGACAGCTTGACCCAGACCCGTCCGGTATCGACGAGGCCGAGGAGACAGCGGAAGGCCGGGTGGTCGGGGGCGACCGGCTCGACGAACTTGCCGACATGGTCGATGACGATCTGGCCGGGCCAGCGCCGGATCTGCGCCTCCCGGTCGGGGAGGTCCCGCCCGTCGAGCTGGAGCTGCACGTGCCAGCCGACGCTCTGGACCTTTTCCGCGATGGCGTCGAGGCGGTCCCAGGGGATGGCGCCTCCGGCGACGGTGTGGAAGCGCGCGCCGCGGATGCCGCCGGCGGTGAGGTGTTCGAGCTCGGCCTCGGTCACGTCCGAATCGACCACGGCGATGCCGCGGGTGGTGTCGAGGCCGAGGGCGGCGATGCCGTCGAGGGTGCAGCGGTTGTCGGTGCCGTAGGCCGAGGGCTGGACGACCACCGTCCGGGTGAGCCCGAGCCGGCGCTGGACCGCCTTGTAATCCTCCGGCGTGGCGTCCGGCTGGGCCGACAGGGCGGTCGGTGCCAGCGGATAGCGCGCGTCGTAGAAGTGCATGTGGGTGTCGCAGGCTCCCGGCGGGGCCTTCAGGCGCGGCGCGTTCACGTCGGTCCTCCCTTCAGACGGGCGAGCCGCGTCGCCTTGTCGGCGTTGACCGCGCCTTGCGGCACGCGCCCTTGCGCGATGGCGCGCACCTGCTCGACGGTGTCGAGGGCCTGGCGCTCCGTCGCTCCGGGCGTGAGGCCGCCGATATGGGGCGTCGCGATCACGTCCGTCCGGCGGGCGAGGGCGGGGCTCGGCATCTGGTCCGGGGCCCGGCCGACGTCCATCGCCGCGCCGGCGATACGCTTTGCGTCGAGGGCCGCGGCAAGCGCGTCCTCGTCGACGAGGTTGCCCCGGGACAGGTTGACGAAGAAGGCGGTCGGCTTCATCCGCGCGAACTGGTCCGCGCCCATAAGGTTCTCGGTCTCCGCCGTCGCCACGGCCAGGCAGACGACGAAGTCGGCCTCGCGCAGGAGTTCATCGAGGGAGACCTGGCGGACGCCCTCGTCCTCTATGCGCTTGTGGGGGTCGTCGACCAGAACCGTCATGCCGAGCGCGAGGCCGATGCGGGCGAGCTCGCGCCCGATCACCCCGTAGCCGATGATGCCGAGCGTCGATTCCTTGAGCTGCCGGCCCATTTGCGCCGCCGGCGGCTCCCCGGTCCGATAGGCCTGGGCGTAGTCGGTGATGCCGCGGGCGAGGTCGACCATGAAGCCGAGGGCGAGCTCGGCGACCGACGGGCCGAAGCTCGGGCTCGCCCGCGTCACGAGGACCCCGGCCCGGCTCGCCGCCTCCACGTCGACCGTGCGGATGTCGACCGCCCCGCGCACGAAGGCGACGAGGTCGGGGCTACGTTCGAACAGGGAGGCGGGCGCCGTTGTCTGGCGGTCGGCGACGATGACGGCGCAGCCCGCGGCGGCTTCCGCCAGTTCGTCCGGCTCGAGCACCCGGCCGGTCGGGTTGCGCACCACCTCGGCCACCCGGGCCAGCTCCGCCCGGGGCCGCTCCCCGTAATAGGCGAGCCCCTCGGGAGGGTGGGACAGAAAAACCTTCATGGGGCGAGCTCCACCGGGCGCCCTTCCGCCGAGGAGCGCAGGATCGCCTCGATCAGCACCTGCACCTTCACCGCCTCCCGGCCGCTGACGACGGGGTCGCGGTCCTCGTCGATGGCGTCGAGGAAGTCGGTCAGGAGCGCCTTGTGGGCCTCGTGCGAGAAGGCCATCGGATCGGCGCCGCCGCCGCCCGCCGCGCTGCCCTCGATCTTCTCGTGGCGGCCGTCCTTCCAGAACACGTCGAGGCTCTCGGCCACGAGCAGCGCCGTCGCGTTCTCGCAGGCGAGCTCGATGCGCTCGGGGAACCCGGGGTAGGAGACCGTGGTGGCGTCGATCGTCCCGACGGCCCCGTTGGCGAAGGCGACGGCCGCCGCAGCGATGTCCTCCGTGTCGATCCGGCGCATGGGGGAGGTGCGCACCATCCCCGCGACCCGGGCGGCCGGGCCGGTGAGGCTCTGGAACAGGTCGAGCGTGTGGATCGCCTGGGTGAGCAGCACGCCGCCGCCGTCCCGGGCCTTCATGCCGCGGCCGGGCTGGGCGTAGTATTCGGGCGGGCGCCACCAGCGGATCGCCGCCGAGGCGGACATCAACGGGCCCATCGCGCCCTCCGCCACCAGCGCCGCGAGCCGGCGCGAGGCCTTGCGGAACCGGTGCTGCAGCACGACCCCGAAGCGGCGCCCGGCCCGCTCCATCGCGGCGACCGCCTCCCGCGCCCGCGCCGCGCTCACCTCGACCGGCTTCTCCAGGAGCACGTGCTTTCCCGCTTCGGCGCAGCGCAGGACGAGGTCCCGGTGGGTGGTGGGCGGGGTCAGCAGCACGAGCGCGTCGATCGATCGGTCCTCGAAGAGGCGCTCGAGGGAATCCGTCACCGGCATGTCCGGGTTCGCTTGCGCGAAGGCGGCCCGCCGCTCGGCGCTCGGCGCGAAACAGGCCGCGACCTCGACCCGGTCCGCGAGGTCGCGAAGACTCTGGACGTGCGGCTTGTGGGCCATGCCGAGACCCACGAGCCCGATGCGGCGTCTCATGCCCTTCCTCCCCCGGCCTCGCGCGCCGGTCCTAGCCGGTCGCCCGATCGGCCCGCAAGCATAGAGCTACGCGGCCGCCGCGATAGTCTCGATCGGCAGGAAGAGGGTGCGCGACTGCGCCGGGAATTCGAGGAACTCGGCGTGCTTCAGGTAGAAGGCGCGGGCTTCGTCGTCGATGGCATGGACGAGCACGGCGCGGATGCCGATCACCCGCGAGGCGGCCGCCAGCCGCAGGAAGGCGTCGCGGAGGACGGCCGGGCCGATGCCGCGCCCCTGGTAGGCCCGGTCGACCGCGAGCCGTCCGAGGATCGCGACCGGCACGAGGTTCGGCGTGTTGCGTCGGAGCTTCGGCGGGACGGCTTCCCGTTCGACGCCGCCCTGGCGCCGGTCCCCCTCACCCCAGCAGCCGCCTCGCGATGATCATGCGCTGGATCTGGTTCGTGCCCTCGTAGATTTGCGTGATCTTGGCGTCGCGGTAGAGGCGCTCGACGAGGACGCCGCGGATATATCCCATGCCGCCGTGGATCTGCACGGCGTTCGCCGTATGCGCGACCGCGGCGTCGGAGGCGAAGCACTTGGCCATGGAACATTCCGCCGTCGCGGTCTCGCCCCGGTCGAGGCGGGCGGCGGCGTCGAGGATCATGAGGCGGGCGGCGTGGGCGTCCTTCGCCATGTCGGCGAGCATCCACTGCACGGCCTGGAACTCGGCGATGGCCTGCCCGAACTGGCGGCGTTCCCTGGCGTGGGCGAGGGAGGCCTCGAGCCCCGCCTGCAGGATGCCGAGCGCCAGCGCCGCGATGCCGACCCGGCCCTTGTCGAGCACGCTCATCATCAAGTGGAAACCCCGGTTCGGCGGGCCGAGGAGGGCCTCGCGGGGCAGGTCGACCTCGTCGAAATGGAGCGCGCCGACCGGGGAGGCGCGCTGGCCCATCTTGTGCTCGGTGCGGCCGATCCGGTAGCCGGGCCGGTCCGCATCGACGAGGAAGATGCCCATCCCGCGCCGGCCCTGCTCCGGGTCCATGCGGGCGAGGACGACGGCGAAGTCGGCGACCGGGGCGTTGTGGATCCACAGCTTGCCGCCGGTGAGACGCCACCCGTCCGCCGTCGGCACCGCCGTCGTGCGGATGCCGGACACGTCCGAGCCCGCCTGCGCCTCGGTGATCGCGTACGCGCAGCGCCGCTCCGCCCGCAGCAGCGGCCGCAGGTAGCGGGCCTGCTGCTCCGGGGTGCCGTGCTCGGACAGGAGCGTTCCCAGGAGCTCGACGAGGCCGCACTGGTCGGCGACGGAAGCGTAGCCGCGGCCGAGCTCCTCCATCACGCAGGCGTAGGAGACCACGTCGGCGCCGGCGCCCCCGAGTTCCTCCGGAACGGTGATGCCGAACATCCCGAGCCCGGCCATGCGGGCGTAGAGCTCGGCCGGGAAGCGCTCGCTCTCGTCGAGCTCGGCCGCGAGGGGCGCGACCTCCTTCTCGGCGAAGGCGCGGGCGGCCTCGCGCATCATGCGGTGGCGATCGTCGATCACCGCCCCATCTTAGCCCTCGGCGCGGGCGCGTCACCTCGTTTCGGGGCGGCGCTCGGCCCGCCGGAAGGGGCGCGAGGGGACAAAAAAACCGGGTTGCTGGCCCGTGCGGCACGAAACCTTGCGGCCGCCTCCGCGTTGACTTCGGCGTTCCCTGTACAACCCGCGTACGAGCCTTCCGAGCCCGTCCATGCCCATTCTCGACGCCCGCGCCCTCGACACCGATCCGGACGGGACCGCCCTCCTCAAGGCGGTGCTCGGATCCGGGCGCAAGCGCCCGAAGCCGGGGGCGTTCGATCCGGCCGCCTACCGCAAGCGGATGGCGGGCCGGCCCGAGGACGCGCCGCGGGAGCGCGCCGCGGTCGCTGCCGCGGAGTGACGCCTCACCACTGCTGCGACGTGATGATGCCCCGGTCCGTGACCACGACCCAGGTCCGGCCGCGGCGCTCGATCGCTTCGATCTTGCCGGCGCCCGGCAGGGTCTGTCCCGGGGCGATCTCCCGCAGGCGCCGGTTGCGACCTTCGACCAGCGCCGAGCCGTCGTAGACCTCCCGCAGCACCCAGCCCTCGATCGGGGCCTTCTTGGCCGGGGTCTTCTCGACCACGCTGCCGGTCGCCGCCGGCTCGGCCGGCTTGGGGGCCGCCGCCGTCGGCGTGGAGGTCGCGAGCTGCTTCTCGATCCGCTCGAGCCGGGCCGCGATCTCGGCGATGCGCGGGTCGCGCTCCTTCTCCATCCGCTCGAGCCGCTCGCCCAGGGCGGCGAGCCGCGCCGCCGCGGCCTCGTCCGCCCTGTGGAGCCGGTCGAGGCGCTCGGCCCCCTCGGCCGCCCGCTGCCCCGCCTCCTGGCGGTTGCGCTCGAGCGCCTCCTTCATCTCCTGGATGCCGCTCCGCACCGCCCGGATCTCGGCGCCGAGGCGGCGCCCGTCGGCGAGGTCGGGCTTGGCGCCGAAGACCGAGGTCCTGGTCCAATCGGGACCGGCGAGGACGATCGGAGCGGGCTTCTCGGGCGCGGGGACGAGGGCGACGGCGCCGGCCCCGGCGAGGGCGCCCACGCACAGGGCAATCCCCAGCATCGCGGCCCGGCGGACCGCCGGGCGGGCGAAGAAGCCGGGCGGCACCGGCGCGGCCTCGGGCGCCTCCTTGCGCTCGACGACGGCGGCGAGCGCCGCGACCGCCTTCGCGGCGTTCGGCTTGTCGCGCCCCTTCGCGGCTCCGGCCTTCTGCTCGGCACCGAGACGCTGCTCCCGGTTGTCCGCCAGCGGTTTCGGCTGCTTCTCTCGTGCCTGTTTTTCTTGGTCGCTCATGGCTCGGTCCTCGTGGCCGTATTCGCACACGAGTAACCATTCGGATTTACAAAACCGTTACCATGCGGGTCGACCCCGATCCGCCACCCTGCCGCCGCAAACCGAACGTCCATGGCCGCATGAAATCGCTCCGTCTCACCGCGCCGGCCCCGGCCAAGCTCGGCGTTCTGAGCCCCCAGGCCCTCGCCGGGCGGGTGATCCTCGCCTGGGGCTGGACGCGCCTCGCCATCGCCTTCGCGGCCGGTGCGGTCGGCGCCCTGGCGATGCCGCCCTTCGGGTTCCTGCCGGCGCTCGCGGTGTCGCTGACACTAGCGGTGTGGCTCCTCGACGGGGCGGCCGCCGGCGGGAGCCGCGGCGCCATTTTGCGCGCGGCGGCCGCCGCCGGGTGGGCCTGGGGCTTCGGCTACTTCGTCGCCGGGCTGTGGTGGCTCGGGGCCGCGTTCCTGGTCGAGGCCGACGAGTTCGCCTGGGCCCTGCCCCTCGGCGTACTCGGCCTGCCGGCGCTGCTGGCCGTCTTTCCCGCCCTCGGCTTCGCCCTCGCCCGGGCGGTGTGGTCGCCGGGTATCGGGCGCCTCTTCGCCCTCGCCTTCGGGCTCGGGACGAGCGAATGGCTGCGCGGCATCCTCTTCACGGGCTTTCCCTGGAACGCGCCCGGCATGGCGCTCGGCCAGAACCTGTGGCTGATGCAGGCGGCCTCGGTGGTCGGCCTCCACGGGCTGACGATCCTCGCGATCCTGATCTGCGCCGCCCCGGCGACCCTCGGCGACGGGGGCCCGGCCCGCCGGCGCTGGGCGGCCCCCGCCGCGGCCCTCGCCGGCCTCGCGATCCTCGCCGCGTTCGGGGCGGCCCGCGTCCCGTCCGGCCCGGTCCCGGCGGTCGAGGGCGTGCGCCTGCGGCTGATGCAGCCGAACCTGCCCCAGGACGCCAAATTCCGCCCGGAGAACCGGGACGCGATCATGGCCCGGTATCTCGACCTGAGCGACCGGGCGACCTCGCCGCGCTCGAGCGGCGTCGCCGACGCGACCCACCTGATCTGGCCCGAATCCGCCTTCCCGTTCCTCCTCCACAGGGAGCCGCGGGCGCTCGCGCAGATCGCCGAACTCCTGCCGCAGGGCACCGCCCTGATCACCGGGGCCGCCCGGGCGGAGGAGCCGCTCCCGGGCGAGGCCCCGCGCATCTTCAACGCGATCCAGGTGGTGGCGCACGACGGGGCGATCGTCGCGACCTACGACAAGGTCCACCTCGTTCCCTTCGGCGAGTATTTCCCCCGCGTCCTCGACGGCGCGTTGCGGGCCGTGGGCCTGCGGCAGTTCGTCCACGTCCCGGGAGGCTTCGCCGCCGGGCGGCCGCGCCCCTTCGAGGTGCCGGGCCTGCCCCGGGTCGCCCCGACGATCTGCTACGAGGCGATCTTCCCGGGTTCGGTGGTCGGTTCCGGTCCCCGGCCCGGCCTGATCCTGAACGTCACCAACGATGCGTGGTTCGGCGACACGCCCGGGCCGCACCAGCACTTCGCCCAGGCCCGCCTTCGGGCGGTCGAGGAGGGCCTGCCCCTCGTACGCGCCGCCAACAACGGCATCTCGGCCGTGGTCGACCCGTTCGGGCGCGTGACGGGGTCGCTCCCGCTGAACGTGGCTGGAGTCTTGGACGCAACCCTGCCGGGTGCCTTGCAGTCCACCTGGTTCGGGGAATTCGGCCGCATTTTCGTCGTGCTGTTGACCTTTGCTTCTCTCGCCGCGTCTATTGCGGTGCGCCGCCGCTCGGGGTGAGCGCGGAACGGGCGGGGGGCGCCCGGTGCGTGGTTCAGAGGGAAATCATGTCAACCAAGGCGCCCAACCCCGTCGACAAACATGTCGGCAGTCGTGTCCGCATGCGTCGAATGCTCGTCGGCCTGAGCCAGGAGAAGCTCGGCGACGCGCTGGGGATCACCTTTCAGCAGGTCCAGAAGTACGAGAAGGGGACGAACCGGATCGGCGCGAGCCGCCTGCACCAGATCGCGCGGGTGCTGCAGGTGCCGGTGGAGTTCTTCTACGAGGGTGCGCCGCAGATGCACGGCGACGAGCCGGGCTTCCGGGAATCCCAGCCGCCCGGCTACGTCGCCGACTTCCTCTCCACCACCGAGGGCCTCGACCTGATGAAGGCCTTCCTCGGCATCAAGGATCCGCGGGTGCGCCGGCGCATCGTCGAGCTCGTGCGGGTGCTCGGGCAGGAAGAAAAGGACTGATCGTCGCGCATGACCTTCATCCCGTTCGGTATTCCGAACGCGTTCGTCGGCGCGCCTTGACCCGCGGTAAGCCCGGTGGCATGAGGCCGCCTTCTAATTCGAGGCGGCCCGAAGCCGCCTGACGAGGGGCAGAGCCGTGGCGCGATCAAACTACCTGTTCACCAGCGAGTCCGTCTCCGAGGGCCATCCGGACAAGGTCTGCGACCGCATCTCCGACGAGGTGGTCGACCTGTTCTTCCGCGAGGCCGCCAACCAGGGCTTCGATCCCTGGCAGGTGCGCGTCGCCTGCGAGACGCTCGCCACCACGAACCGGGTGGTGATCGCGGGCGAGTACCGCGGCCCCGGCGTCGTCACCCGCGACCTCGTCGCCCACGTGGCCCGCCTCGCCATCCGCGACATCGGCTACGAGCAGGACGGCTTCCACTGGAACAAGGCGGACATTGAGGTCCTGCTCCACGCCCAGTCCGCGGACATCGCCCAGGGCGTCGACGCCGGCGAGAAGAAGGAAGAGGGCGCCGGCGACCAGGGCATCATGTTCGGCTTCGCTTGCGACGAGACCCCGGAGCTGATGCCGGCGCCGATCTACTATTCGCACAAGATCCTGGAGAACATGGCCAAGGCCCGCCGCAACAAGGCGAACGGCGCGAGCAAGCTCGGCCCCGACTCCAAGAGCCAGGTCACCGTGCGCTACGAGAACGGCAAGCCGGTCGCCGCGGCCGAGATCGTGGTCTCGACCCAGCACCTCGACGAGAACCTGTCCTCGGCCGACGTGCGCGCCATCGTCGAGCCCTACGTGCGCGAGTCGCTGCCGGCGGACTGGATCTCCAAGGACACCGTCTGGCACGTCAACCCGACCGGCAAGTTCGTCATCGGCGGCCCCGACGGCGATTGCGGCCTGACCGGGCGCAAGATCATCGTCGACACCTATGGCGGCGCGGCCCCGCACGGCGGCGGCGCCTTCTCGGGCAAGGACCCGACCAAGGTCGACCGCTCGGCGGCCTACGCGGCGCGCTACCTCGCCAAGAACGTGGTCGCGGCCGGCCTCGCCAAGCGCTGCTCGATCCAGCTCGCCTATGCGATCGGCGTCGCCCGGCCGCTGTCGATCTACGCCGACCTCTACGGCACCGGCCAGGTCGACGAGGGCCGGCTCGAGAAGGTCCTGACCGACGTCATGGACCTGACGCCGCGAGGCATCCGCAAGCACCTCGAGCTCAACAAGGCGATCTACGCCCGCACGGCGGCCTACGGCCATTTCGGCCGCGCGCCGCAGAACGACGGCGGCTTCTCCTGGGAGCGGACGGACCTCGTCCCGCAGCTCCAGGCCGCCTTCCGCTGAGCGAAGCGCAAGAGCGCGGCGGCGCCTTCTTCGGGCGCCGCAAGGGCAAACGCCTGCGCGCCGGCCAGGACGACCTCGTCCGAAACCTTCTGCCGCGCCTGCGGATCGATCCCGATGTCGATCCGCGGCGGGCCTTCGGCCGGCCGGTCGAGGCGGTGTGGCTCGAGATCGGCTTCGGCGGGGGAGAGCACCTCGCCGCGCAGGCCCGCGCCCATCCGGAGGTCGGGTTCGTCGGCTGCGAACCGTTCGTCAACGGCGTCGCCAAACTCCTGGCGACGATCGCGCGCGACGGCCTCGACGCCGTCCGGGTCTGGGACCGGGACGCGACCGAGCTCCTGCCGCGTCTGCCGCCGGCCTCGATCGACCGGGCGTACCTTCTCTATCCCGATCCGTGGCCGAAGCGCCGGCAGCGCAAGCGCCGCTTCGTCTCCGAGGAGAACCTCGCCGCGCTCGCCCGCGTGCTGCGGCCGGGGGCCGAGCTGCGCTTCGCCACCGACATCGACGACTATGCCGGCTGGGCGCTGGCGCGGGTGGCGGCGAGCCCGGATTTCGCGTGGACGGCCGAGCGCCCCGACGATTGGCGCCGGCCCTGGCCGGACTGGCCCGGGACGCGCTACGAGGCAAAAGCCCTGCGGGAGGGCCGCAAGGCCTCGTACCTGACCTTCCGCCGGGTCTGACGAACCCGGCCTGCGGGCCCGCGTTGGGAGTGCGCCATGGCCTTGAACCTGCAGGCCGCCGACCATCCCGAGATCCGCGACGCGGTCGCGCGCCTGTGCGAGCGCTTTCCCGGCCCGTACTGGCGGGCGCTCGACCGCGACGGGCGCTACCCGAGCGAGTTCGTCGACGCCCTCACCGAGGCGGGCTTTTTGTCGGTGCTGATCCCGGAGGAATACGGCGGGGCGGGGCTGCCGCTCTCCGCCGCCGCGGCGATCCTGGAGGAGGTCCAGCGGGCGGGCTGCAACGGCGCCGCCTGCCACGCGCAGATGTACACGATGGGCACGGTGCTGCGGCACGGCAGCCCGGACCAGAAGGCGCGCTACCTGCCCGAGATCGCCGCCGGCCGCCTGCGCCTGCAGGCCTTCGGCGTCACGGAGCCCACCTCCGGCACCGACACCGCGGCGCTCAAGACCGTCGCGCGCAGGGACGGCGACGCCTACGTCGTCCGCGGCCAGAAGATCTGGACCTCCCGGGCGGAGCATTCCGACCTGATGCTGCTCCTCGCCCGCACCACGCCGCTCGAGGAGGTCGCCAAGCGCACCGACGGCCTGTCGGTCTTCCTCGTCGACATGCGCGCGGCGCGCGGAAAGGGTCTCGAGATCCGGCCGATCCGGACCATGATGAACCATGCCACGACCGAGATCTTCCTCGACGACCTGCGGGTGCCGGCGGAGAACCTGATCGGCGAGGAGGGGCGCGGCTTCCGCTACATCCTGTCGGGCATGAACGCCGAGCGCATCCTGATCGCGGCGGAATGCGTCGGCGACGCCAAGTGGTTCGTCGAGCGCGCCGTCGCCTATGCCGGCGAGCGCGTCGTGTTCGGCCGGCCGATCGGGCAGAACCAGGGCGTGCAGTTTCCGATCGCCCGCGCCTACGCGCAGATGCGCGCCGCCGACCTGATGGTGCGCGAGGCGGCCCGCCTCTACGAGGAGGGGGCGAATTGCGGCGCCGAGGCCAACATGGCCAAGATGCTCGCCGCCGACGCCTCGTTCGAGGCGGCGAACGTCTGCGTGCAGACCCACGGCGGCTTCGGCTTCGCGGAGGAATACGACGTCGAGCGCAAGTTTCGCGAGACCCGGCTCTACCAGGTCGCGCCGATCTCGACGAACCTGATCCTGGCCTATCTCGCCGAGCACGTCCTCGGCCTGCCCCGGTCCTACTGATGATCGACCTCGACCATCTGCGCGGCTGGCTCGGCCGCAGCGAGACCCACGCCGACCACCTCACGCCCCGCCTGGCGCAGGCCTTCGAGGCCACCCTCGACCTGCCGCCGCGGGACTTCGCCCCGGGAGAACCGGCGCCTCTCGGGATTCACTGGTGCCTCGGCAATCCGGCTCTGCCGGCGAGCGCGCTCGGCCGCGACGGGCATCCGCGCCGGGAGGGCTTCATGCCGCCGATCCCGCTGCCGCGGCGCATGTGGGCCTCGGGGGAGCTCGCCTTTTCCGCGCCCCTGACGGTCGGGCCGGTGGAAAAGGTCTCGACCGTGGCCGGGATCGACTTCAAGGAGGGCCGGACGGGCCCGCTCCTCTTCCTCACCCTCGCGCACCGCTACGTGCAGGACGGGACCGCGCGGGCGCCGCTCGCGGCCTGCGCCCGGACGGCCCCCTCCCCGCGCTCGAT
>DATLFZ010000296.1:0-2771 GCA_035540795.1 Beijerinckiaceae bacterium
TCCCCTTTGTGTTGCGCCAATGTCGCTTTTGAACATCGTTCTAGACGGTATGGTGAACTGTCTGGAAGATTTCTGAATCACCACGGAATGGGCCCGACCAGACGTACCTGAGCGCCTCAAACCACCCCGACCTGGTGTGAAGAGCCACAAGTCCGAAGGTCCACTTCTGGCCGGCCGGTGGTGGCCAGCGTGCGGCTGCTGCGGGCGCGAAGCGGACATAGCCGTAGCGCGCCAAGGTTCGATGCTGGCGCGTACCGGCCCACGGTGGAAGTGGCGAAGGGTCGAGAAACGCCCATCCCCAGACGAACGGAACGGGACCCAAGTGTCAGATTTGGACCGCTACCGGTACGCCAGGCAGTACGCGCCGCTCGCGAAGTACCCGCTCGGGCACGTCCCCGTCCGGGGAAAGGCGTGGCGCGCATTGCCGAAGCCGAGGCAATAGGCTCCCGACGCGTGATAGCCCGACGGGCAGGTGCCGACCCGGGGCACAGCCTGGCCCCAGGCGGCTCCGGAGGCGACGAAGAGGAGCGCGACCGCCAGACCCGCCGGCTTCATCGCCGCCTCACGGCCAAGGCCCTACGGATCGTTCCGCATCTCGCCGGCGAGGCCCGCGAGGAGGAAGGAGAACGGGCCGAGCAGCACCGCGAAGGCGAGATCGACCGCGGCGGCGGCCCGGCTCTCCGCCGGCCCGGTCCCCGACAGGGCCAGGATGCCGGCGGCACCCCACAGGACGGCGATCGCAACGAGCGTCATCGGACACCTCGCCGACTCAACGCGGCGAGGCGCCATTCGGGCGCGGACCGGGGCGGCCCGGCAACACACCTTTTCGCGATCAGGCGGCCTGCGCGCCCGCCTCCGACCGGGCGAGGCACCAAGCTTCGAGCGCCGCGGGGCCGTCGAGGCGCGTGCCCTCGCCGCCCGCATAGGCCTGCCAGGCGGGCAGGAGCGCCTCGCCGACCGCGACCACGATCGGGATCTCGGCGAGCACCGCCGCGGCGATCTCGTCCGCGAGGCCGCGGCCTTCCGCCTCCTGGCGCCCGAAGCGGTTGACGAACAGCACGTCCGGCCGGGCCTCGATCGCCGCGCGCAGGAACGAGGCGGCGTGGGCGAGCCCGGCCGGATCGAGCCGGCAGCCGCGGGCTCCCGGGCCGCGGTTCTGAAAAATGTCGACGCGCCGGCCGGTGCCGATGTCCTGGAGCGTCAGCGTCTCGCAGCACGAGGCGTCGTCGCCCTTGGCCTCCTGAAGGAGGCCGCCGACGGTGAGCCCGCGCCCCTGCAGGCGCCGGACCGTGTCGGCGAGCATGACGTCGGGGCGGCTGTCCCGGTCGTAGACGACGATGCCGATCATGCGAGCCTCGGGCGGGTGAGGACGGGAGCGTAGAGGAGGGCGAAGCCGAGGAAGGCCGCCGCGAAGGCGAGCGCCGAGACGTGCAGGAGCACGGGCAGGCCGAAGGCGGCGGCTCCGACCCGCAGGAGGGCGCCCCCGACCGCGGCGGCGTAGACCGCCTCGAGCCCCGGCGTGGTGGCGACCGGCCGGCCGGTATGGCCGAGGCTCGCCCGGCTCATCACCGCGGCGCCGAGGAGGGCGAAGCCCAGCGGCACGAAGGCGTAGCCGACGTGCAGGATCAGGACGATACGCTCCCCAAAAGTGCGCTCGCCGGCCCAGCGGGCGAGGCGGGTCGCCTGCGCCGCCGCGGCGGCGAGGAGCGCGAGGCCGGTCGCCGCCGCGTCCGGCGCGACCACCCACGCCGCGAGCGCGAGGCCGGCGATCCCCATCGCGGCGAGGTCGAACCGGTCGAACGGCGCCGGCAGGCGGCCGGGGCCCTGCCTCGCGAGCCAGTTGCGGGTGAAGCTCGGGACGATGCGGCCGCCGATGAGGGCGATCAGCGCGATCGCCGCGGCGATGCCGAGGCGGGAGCCGTAGGCGGCGGCGCCCGCCTGCGCCTCGACGTGGAAGATCACGTTGCCGGCGAGCAAGAGGGCGAGGATCGCCAGGACCTTCAGGTTGCGCCAGTTCCGGCCCGCGACGATCTCGCGGGCGACCGCGGCGGCGAACAGGGCGAGGAAGGCGCAGTCGGCGAGGCCGGCCGCGAGCGGGCCGACGACGGCGGAGGTCGAGACGGCCACGCGTCCCGCGAGCCACACGAGGACCAGCACCAGGAGGGGCGTCCCGCGGATCGGCAGCCGGCCGGTCCAGTTCGGCACGGCGGTGAGCAGGAAGCCGGCGATCACGGCGGCGAGGTAGCCGTACAGCATCTCGTGGACGTGCCAGTCGAGCGGCGACAAGGCGGTCGGGATCTCGAACAGGCCGGCGAGCGCCAGCATCCACGCGAGCACCGCCGCCCCCGCATAGGCCGAACCGAACAGGAAGAACGGCCGGAAGCCGTAGGACAGGAGGGCCGGACCATCGTGGCCGCGCTCGCGGAGGCTCATTCGGGTCTCCTTCAGGCGGGGCGGAAGGCGCGCACCACGTCCGGGTTCGTGTCGAGGCGCGCCGCGCCGATCAGGTCGAGGCAGTAGGGAACGGCCGGGAACACGGCCAAGAGCGTGGTGCGGATCGAGGACGGTTTGCCGGGCAGGTTGATCACCAGCGCCCGGCCGCGGATGCCGGCGGTCTGGCGCGACAGGATCGCGGTCGGCACCTGTTCGAGGCTCTTCGCCCGCATCAGCTCGCCGAAGCCCGGCATCATCTTCTCGCAGGCGGCCTGCGTCGCCTCCGGGGTGAGGTCGCCGGGCGCGGGGCCGGTGCCGCCCGTGGTCAGGACGAGGTC
>DATLFZ010000297.1:0-2926 GCA_035540795.1 Beijerinckiaceae bacterium
CCCCTGTTCCATGCGGCGCTCTTCCTCGCTCACCAGGTCGCGGTGGCGCTTCCTCTTCTCGCCGTGGTCGCCGTCTGGGCCGTCGCCTCCGGGCGGGGCTTTCGGGCGGTGCGGGCGCCCGCGCCGGAATCGCACCGGCACCGCGAAGCCCTCCGCTACTTGCTCTTCGCGACCTTCGCCCCCGTCGCCCTCACCTTGGCGGCGGCGTTGGCTTCGGGACAGAACGCGCCGACGCGGTGGAGCTTCACCTTCCCCATCGCGGCCGGCTTGCTGGCCGTCCTCGCCTGGCCGTGGCTCGAGCGCGACCTGTCGGAGCGGCGCGCCCCGCGCGTGGCCATCTCGACCTTCGCGGCCGGCGCGCTCGCCCTGGCGGCCGCCTGGCCCATCCACCATCGGGGGGCGGCCCTCCTCGGCCGCGCGCCGCCCAAGACCGCCTATGACGGTGCTGCCGAAGGCGCGATCGTCGACGCCTTCTGGGAAAGGCGCAGAGCCGGGCCCCTGCGCTATCAGGTGAGCCATTTCGGCGGACCGGAGGGTCGGGCGCTCGCCAGCGGCACCGCCTTCTTCAGCCGCCACCGGCCGAGCGTCTTCCACGGCGCCGATCGGCGGCTCGCGCCCTGGATCGACCTGGCCGATTACCGCCGGCACGGCGGCGTCGTCGTCGTCGCCGAGGGGCCGATCCGGCCGGGAACGATCCTGGCCGGACTGTGCGTGACCGAGGTCGAGCGCTTCGAGCGCCCGATCCGGTACCGCGGCTACGGACCGGCCCATTTCCATGTGGGCCTGCTGGCGCCTTCGCCCGAACCGAAACGGAGCTGCCCCTGACGCGTCGCCGCGCGGAGCCACCGTTCCGCCGTCGCCCCGCTGGGGAGCGACTCAGCCGGCCATCGCCCGAGGCTCGCGTTCCGCAGGTTCACCGCGGCCCGCTCGGATGTCCTGCAGGCGCTGCTCCTGGCCGAGATAGGCCCGCGCGGCGTCCGATCTGAACATTTCGGCCGTGGCGAGTTCGGCGTCGGTCACGGGGGTGAGCGCGGCATCCATGTATTCGTGGCGCTTCGGATCCCGCGTCACCTTCCAGTAGATGCGGGAGAGGCGCGCCAGCAGCGCCGCCCACTGCGCCTGCTTGTGCAGCGTCTCGGCGATCAGCTTGGGATAGAAGCGCCAGGCCGGTTCGAGGCCGCGCTCGGGCCGCCGGTCGCGACGGAATTTCAGCCGGAAGACGCCCATTTCGAGGGGGTGGATGCCCTCGATGTCGATCGCCCCCTTGAACCACGCGATGTTGGTGATGGTGGCGGCGAGATTGACCTTGAAGCGGCCCGTCGTCGGCTTGGCCGCCGCCCGCCGCATGATCGTCTCGATGTGCTCCCAGGAGTAGTAGGCGCGCCAGGCCTGCGCGTAGGCCTCGTCCCATTCCTGCGGCGACATGCGGGCGTGGCCGGTCGTGCGGTGGTTGAGATCGTACTTGTTGAGGTCCGGGTCCATGGGGACGCCGGCCCGATGCAGGCGTTGGTGGTCTTCGGAACCGGGCAGCGGCGTCAGGTAGAACACCTCGAGCAGTTCGAGCGGCAGCTCCCGCTTGATCACCTCGATGTCGTGCAGGATGGCGTCCTTCGTGTCCTGCGGGAAGCCGAGGATGTAGCCGGCATAGGTCAGAATGCCCGCCTGCTTGAAGGCGAGCAGGAGCTTGCGGTACTCCGTGATCCTGTTCTGCCGTTTCTTCGCGGCGATGAGGTTGGCGGGGTTGATGTTCTCAAGGCCGATGAAGGCGGTCTTCACCCCCGCGAGCGCGCATTTCTCGATGAAGCGCGGCAGCCGGTGGCAGAGCGTGTCGACCTGGATCGTGATGGAGAAGACGAGCCGCTCGATCCGGCGCAGGTAGATCAACCGGTCGAGGATCGCCTCCCAGTCCTTGTTCCGGGCAAAATTGTCGTCCGTGACGAAGAAGTCCTGGAGACCCTGCGCGAGGTTGGCGCGGACGATCTGCTCCACGTCGTCGGGCGAGCGGCGCCGCGACTTGCGTCCCTGGACGTTGATGATGGTGCAGAACGAGCACTGGTACGGGCAACCGCGGCCCGCGTCGAAGCTCGTCATCCTGCGGATGGTGCGGCCGACGACCGGTGCCGGCAGCACGGGCAACGGCGCTCCCTCGATGCCCGGGAGATCCTGCATGTGGTCGTAGAGCGGCGCGAGCCGCCCCGCGAAGGCGTCCTGCAGCACCTGGTCGAGGCGCCCCTCCGCCTCGCCGGCGAACAGCGAGACGCCGATCTCTCTGGCGCGCCGGAGGTCGGGATCCTCGCCGTCCAGCATCGCGATCACGCCCGAGACGTGGAATCCGCCGATGACCACCTGCAGGCCGCGCGCGATCAGGGAGCGGGCGAGGTCGAGCGCCCGCGGGAACTGGTTGGACTGGACCCCGATGAGGAACACCACCCCGCCGTCGCCGCTCCGGATCAGGCGCTCGATCCGGTCGGGACGGATGCGCCTGTTCGTCTCGTCCCAGGCGTGGGCGACGATTTCGACGTCAGGGCCGAGGACCCGCCGCTCGGCGCAGTCGCGGACGAGGCCGTACACGCTCGCGAGCGAGTTCGACGGGATGATCGACCGCATCCACTGGATGACGTAGCCGTCGTCGTCGTAATGCGACGGCTTGATCATCGCCACATGGAACGTTTTTGCCAAGTCGAGCCCCGCCGCAGAAATCCTACCGCGCCGAGTGCCTTCGACGGATCTGGCGAGCGATAGTTTTCGGCCGTATACCACGTCTCTGTCAGACTGCACAATTGGGCCTTGCGGATATCCGAACGTACGAGGAACTTGGCCGTGCGGGCGCCGGCCCTGGCGCGGCAGATCGAAGGCGGGCTGCCGGCGGGGGCCTCGTCGCCCAGGTACTGGTCTCAATACGCCGATCACCTTCCCCACGACCCGC
>DATLFZ010000298.1:0-10548 GCA_035540795.1 Beijerinckiaceae bacterium
GCCACGTCCTCCTCGACGTTGCGGACGAGAATGTCGACCATCGGAGCCTCCGCGGCGTTGCTATCACGTCGATATCATATCGCGCCGGCGGCGCGCACCGGCAAGGGCCGGCGTCAACCCTCGGGCAACCACCAGGCCTAAAGCCGGCTTAACCTGAACGCGGATTCAGACTTCCCCGTTAACCGCCCTGCAGCACAGGTTGCGCGAAGGTTCACGTGTGACAGGGACGAAGCCGGCGCAAGAACAGGCCGGGGAGGCGTCGACAGATGATCAACAAGAAGCTCGAAGAATTCGTCGCGGACAAGGCCGAAAGCCGCACGATCACCCGCGAAGACGTGCAGGCCCTGGTGCGGACCGTGCTGCCCGACGGCATCGCCTGTCGGGACGAGGCCGACCTCCTGATCGCCCTCGACCGGGTCGCAGCTTCGGCGGACCCGGCCTGGGGCGAGTACCTGGTGGCGGCGCTCGTCGACTACGCGGTCTGGGGCGCCCGCCCGACCGGCTACGTCGACCCGGACACCGCCCGCTGGCTCGTCGGCAGCCTCGGCGCCGGCGCCGGCCCGACGCAGACCGCCCTGCGGGTCGCGACGTCCATCGTGCGCGAGGCGCAGGAGGTGGACGAGAGCCTGATGGCCTTCGCCATGAGCCGCCCGGCCTCGGGACGGCCGGGCCTGCGCCTCGGCGCCCTCGCGGTCGCCGCCTGATCAGCCGGAAAAGAAGGTCTGGCGCGAGCTCGCCGTGTATTCCTTGAGCACGGTGCCGCTCGTCGGCTCGACCTCTTTCAGGACCACGTCGTAGCCCCACAGGTCGGCGAGGTGCTGGATCACCCGCCGGGCGTCGGGCTCGTCGAGGGTGATGCCGTTGAGCAGGTTGTGGTGGAGGACGAGGCGCCGGTCGCCGGCGAGGTCCACGTCGACGACCTGGATGTCCGCGTCGAGCCAGGCGACGTCGTACTGCCGGGCGAGGGCCCGGCGCAGCCGGCGGTAGCCCCGCTCGTCGTGGATCGCCTCGACCCGCAGGTCGGCTTCGTCCGCGTCGTCGTCGACCTGGAACAGGCGCCATTGCCTAATCAGGCGCGGGCTCAGGAATTGGGCGACGAAGCTCTCGTCGCGATAATTCGCCCAGACGTGCCGCAGCACCCCGGCGGCGTCCCCGCCCCCGGCCGTGTCGGGGAACCATTCCCGGTCCTCGTCGGTCGGGTCGGTGCAGATGCGCTCGATGTCCTGCATCATCGCGAAGCCGAGGGCGTAGGGATTGATGCCGGCGTAGTGCGGGTCGTCGAACTCCGGCTGGTAGACCACGTTCGTGTGCGAGCGCAGGAACTCGAGGAACGCCCCGTCGGTGATGCGGCCGGTCTCGTGCAGCCGGGTCATGATCCTGTAGTGGCAGTAGGTGGCGCAGCCCTCGTTCATCACCTTGGTCTGGCCCTGCGGGTAGAAATACTGCGCGATCAGGCGGACGATGCGCAGGATCTCCCGCTGCCAGGGCTGCAGGCGCGGCGCCGACTTCTCGAGGAAGTAGAGGATGTTCTCCTGCGGCAGTTCGAGCAGGGCGCGGCGGCGCTCCTCCTCGCGCTTCGTCGGCTTCTCCCGTCCCTTGCGCGGCAGGGTGCGCCAAAGATCGTTGTAGACCCGCTCCGCATGCAGCCGGCGCTCGTGCTCGCGGACCTCCTCCGAGCGCAGGTCCGGCTTCTTCTTGCGGGGGTAGCGGTGGACGCTGTGGTTCATGAGCGCGTGGGCCGCGTCGAGGAGGTGCTCGACGGCGGCTTGGCCGTAGCGCTCCTCGCACGAGGCGATGAAGGCTTTTGCGAATTCCAGGTAGTCGAGGATGCCGTCCGCGTCGGTCCATTGCCGGAACAGGTAGTTGTTCTTGAAGAAGTGGTTGTGGCCGAAGGCGGCGTGGGCGATCACCAGCGCCTGCATCGTCGCCGTGTTCTCCTCCATGATGTAGCTGATGCAGGGGTTGGAGTTGATGACGATCTCGTAGGCGAGCCCGCGAAAGCCCTTGCGGTAGACGGTCTCGTGCTGGGCGAAGTGCTTGCCGAAGGACCAGTGCTTGTAGAACAGCGGCATGCCGATGGAGGAATAGGCGTCGAGCATCTGCTCGGCGGTGATCACCTCGATCTGGTTCGGGTAGGTGTCGAGGCCGAGATCGACGGCGGCGACGCGCTCGATCTCGTCGTAGATCCGGCGCAGGGTGTCGAAGTCCCAGTCGGCGCCCCGGTAGAGCAGCCGGGCGTCGTCGGCGATCCCGTTCATGGGGCCGCCCCCGCCCGCTCGGCCTTGCGCTGGAACAGGTCGCGGAACACCGGATAGATGTCGCGCCGGTGCTGGACCTTGCGCATGGCGAAGGCGGCGCCGTTCTCCCGCAGGGCCTCGTAGGTGCGCCACAGGTCGCTCTGGCGCGGGGCGAAGCCCATCGGCACCATGTCCTCCTCCCGCCCGACCTCGAGATAGGCGTAGTACTGGCACAGGGGCAGGATCTCGTTCCTGAGGAGGTGGGCCGTCTTTTCGTTGTCGCTCGAGGTGTTGTCGCCGTCGGAGGCCTGCGCGGCGTAGATGTTCCAGTCCTCCGGCCGGAAGCGCTCGGAGACGACCCGCAGCATCTCCTCGAAGGCGGTCGAGACCACCGTCCCGCCGGTCTCGGTCGAGTGGAAGAAGGTGTCCTCGTCGACCTCCTCGGCCTCGTGGGTGTGGCGGATGAACACCACCTCGACGTTGCGGTAGCGGCGCTTCAGGAAGATGTAGAGCAGCGCGTAGAAGCGCTTGGCGAGGTCCTTCATGTGCTCCGTCATGGAGCCGGACACGTCCATGAGGCAGAACATGACCGCCTGGGCGATCGGGCGCGGATAGGTCTCGAACTGGCGGTAGCGCAGGTCGATCGGGTCGATGTAGGGAATGCGCTTCGAGCGCTGCAGGGCGAGGGTGAGGGCGGCGCGCAGCTCCTCGAGCCGCTCCGGATCCTCGCCCGTGCGCTCGAGATCGGCGATCTCCGCCTCGAGCGCCCGCACCTCCTCGGCCTTGGGACGCCGCAGCGCGATCCGCCGCGACAGGCTGTTGCGCATGGTGCGGGTCAGGGAGAGGTTCGCCGGCGAGCCGGTGACCGAGTAGCCGGCCCGGCGCCAGGCCGGGTTCTCGGTGGTGGCGACCCGGCGCTTGGCGAGGTCGGGCAGTTCGAGGTCGTCGAGGAAGAGGTCGAGATACTCGTCCTGGGACAGGGCGAAGCGGAAATCGTCCTCCCCCTCCCCGTCCTGGCTGCCCTCGGTGCCCCGTCCGCCGCCGCCCGCGGGGGGCCGGGGGATCGTGTCGCCCTCGACGAAGCGCTTGTTGCCGGGCAGGACGTGCTCCCGCCGCCCGCCGCTCGCCGACCGGTGCAGCTTCGGCTCCCGCACCCCGTCGCCCGGGATCGACACCTCGCCCCCGTGGGCGAGGTCCTTGATGCTGCGGTCCTTGGAGCTGTCGCGCACGGCCCGGCGCACGAGGGCGCGGGCGCGACGCAGGAAGCGCTGGCGGTTCGCGAGGCTCTTGCCTCCCGGGTTGAGACGCCTGTCGATGATGTACATCGAGTGCCCCACCGCCTCCCGGCCGTCACCCGGCCTGCTTGACCCGCATGTACCATTCGACGAGGCGCCGCACCTGCCGCTCGGTGTAGCCCCGCGCGACCATGCGCTCGACGAACTCGCCGTGCTTCTTCTCGGTCTCGCTGTCCTTCTTGGAGCCGAAGCTGATCACCGGCAGGAGCTCCTCGACCTGGCTGAACATGCGCCGCTCGATGACCTCACGGATCTTCTCGTAGCTCGTCCAGGACGGGTTGCGGCCGTTGTTGCCGGCGCGCGAGCGCAGGGCGAACTTCACCACCTCGTTGCGGAAATCCTTCGGGTTGGCGATGCCGGCCGGCTTCTCGATCTTGGTGAGCTCCTGGTTGAGGAGCTCGCGGTTGAGGAGCTGCCCGGTGTCCGGATCCTTGAAGTCCTGGTCCTCGATCCAGGCGTCGGCGTAGTCCACGTAGCGGTCGAACAGGTTCTGCCCGTAATCGTGGTAGGATTCGAGATAGGCCTTCTGGATCTCGTGGCCGATGAACTCGGCGTAGCGGGGGGCGAGCTCGGCCTTGACGAATTCGAGGTAGCGCTTCTCCACGTCCTCCGGCAGCTGCTCGCGGCGGATCGTCTGCTCGAGCACGTACATGAGGTGGACCGGATCGGCGGCGATCTCGGTGGTGTCGTGGTTGAAGGTCGCCGCGAGCACCTTGAAGGCGAAGCGGGTCGAGACCCCGTCCATGCCCTCGTCCACGCCGGCCGCGTCCTTGTACTCCTGCATGCTGCGGGCGCGCGGGTCGACCTCGCGGATGCTCTCGCCGTCGTAGACCCGCATCTTCGAGTAGACGTTGGAGTTCTCGTGCTCGCGCAGCCGCGACAGGACCGAGAACCGCGCCAGCATCTCGATCGTGGCCGGCGCGCACGGCGCCCCGGCGAGTTCCGAGCCGCGGATCAGCTTGTCGTAGATCTTCTGCTCCTCGGTCACCCGGACGCAGTACGGCACCTTGATGACGTAGATGCGATCGATGAAGGCCTCGTTGTTCTTGTTGGTCTTGAACGTCTGCCACTCGGCCTCGTTCGAGTGGGCCATGATGATGCCGGTGAACGGGATGGCGCCGATGTTCTCGGTGCCGATGTAGTTGCCCTCCTGCGTCGCGGTGAGCAGGGGGTGGAGCATCTTGATCGGCGCCTTGAACATCTCGACGAATTCGAGAATGCCCTGGTTCGCCCGGTTGAGCCCGCCCGAGTAGCTGTAGGCGTCGGGATCGTTCTGGGCCAGCGTCTCGAGCTTGCGGATGTCGACCTTGCCGACGAGGGAGGAGATGTCCTGGTTGTTCTCGTCGCCGGGCTCGGTCTTGGCGATGGCGATCTGGCGCAGGCGCGAGGGCCTGATCTTCACCACCTTGAACTTGGAGATGTCGCCGCCGAACTCGTCGAGCCGCTTCAGGGACCACGGGCTCATCAGCCCGGTGAGGCGCCGGCGCGGGATGCCGTAGCGCTCCTCGAGGGTGTCGCCCATCTGGTCCGGGTCGAACAGCCCGAGGGGGCTCTCGAAGACAGGGCTGAGCTCGCCCCCCGCCTTGAGCACGTAGATCGGCTGCGCCTCCATCAGCGCCTTGAGCCGCTCGGCGAGCGACGACTTGCCGCCGCCGACAGGCCCGAGCAGGTAGAGGATCTGCTTGCGCTCCTCGAGCCCCTGCGCCGCGTGGCGGAAGAAGGAGACGATGCGCTCGATCGTCTCCTCCATGCCGAAGAACTCGGAGAAGGCCGGGTAGACCCGGATCGTCCGGTTCATGAAGATGCGGCCGAGGCGCGCGTCCTTCGCCGTGTCGACCATCTCCGGCTCGCCGATCGCCGCGAGGATGCGCTCCGGCGCGCTCGCGTACATCATCGGGTCGCTGCGGCAGCCCTCGAGGTACTCCCGAAGGGACATCTCGCTCTCGCGACGCGCCTCGTAGGTGCGGGCGAAGCTGGCGAACAGGTCGTCGGCTGGGAACATGGGTCACCGCCACCTTCGGTCTATCTTGGCAATAACGGCTCAGTCTCCGGTTCGGTTGCCTTGCATCTTGGCCGCAGGCGAAACGGCGGCGGCCATGGTGAACGTTGATGCGGCGCGCGGGGTCGTCTCCGAAGGCCGGCTCGTCCACTCTCGTGCGGCGCCCGCGTCGCGACCTTGATCATCCGAGATGTTCGCAGTCGCGACTCGGGTACCTGGATAGGATCGCTGCGATCCCGGCAGTCTGCCAAGTTACGAATTTGTATTTTCCAAGACAAATCATCGCACCGTTAACAGCAGCCGCCGGCCGGCCGCTCGGCCCCCGGCAACAGGCCGGTAACCGATCGCCCCCAACCTGCGCCCAGGAGGGCGGCCATGGACGAGGCACGGCGGGCGGAGCGCAACCGGCGCGCATGCGAGCGCCTCGCGGCGGCGGCCCTGCCCGCACCGGTTCTCCTGCACGCGCGCGGCCTTCGCTTCGTGCCGGCGACGGCGAGCCGGGCCGTCGAGGCCTACTGGCGCGCCCATCCGGTGCGGGCGGACCGGCTCGCCCGGGCGCTCGCGCGGCGCTCGGGCGCGCCGGAGGGCTGGACCTGGCGGCCGCAGGACGGTCGGCGCCCGCCGGCGCCCTGGCGCGAGGACCGATTCGCCCTCGGCCCGGGCCGCTGCTGCCTGTGCGGCCAGCCGGTGTTCCGCCACGGCTGGCACGCCGATTCCGGTGCGGGCCCCTCCCGGCGCGCAAGGTGGCATCTCGTCTGCGTCGCCGCGTGGAAGCTGTGGAACGCGCCGCAGGGCCACGCCCGCGCGCTGAAGCGGCTCCAGGGCGGCCGCTGCGCCGAGACCGGGGCGCGGCTCCTGCGCACGGCCGAGATCGACCACCGGATCCCGCTCTACCGGGTCCGGCGCGACCATCGCGACCTGCCCTGGCCGGACCTCCTCGCCTTCTGGGGCGTCCCGAACCTGCGGGTCGTGAACCGCGCCGCCCATGTGGCGAAATGCGCCGCCGAGGCGGCGGAGCGGGCATCCGGCCGCCGGTCGGTTCCTGTGGAAAGCGGGGTCGGGAGGCTCGGCGTGCCCGGGTGATGCAGCCGCGCCCTTCCGGGGCGGGGCGGGTCGCCATTAAACGGTCGGAATCCGAGCGAGATTCGTCCGGAGCGCGCGCCGGCGGCCCGACCGCCCACGACAAGCGCGCCCGCGACGAAGGGGAGCGTTCTCCCCGGCGGATCCGAGGGGCTGACCTTTGTTCGATCTGGACGGACCTGTGGGCGCACGCGCCGACGACGAATCGCCTGCGGGCGCAGCCACCGACGCGGGCGACCGCGCCCGGCGGGTCGAGGCCTTCCGCGAGGCGGTGCTGGCGAAGCTCCGCTACGCCGTCGGCAAGGACGAGGCCGCGGCGAGCGAGAACGACTGGTTCGTGGCGCTCGCCCTCGCGGTCCGCGACCGCATGGTCGACCGCTGGATCGACTCGACCCACCGCACCTACCGGGAGGGCCGCAAGCGGGTCTACTACCTTTCGCTGGAGTTCCTGATCGGGCGGCTCCTGTTCGACGCCCTCGGCAATCTCGGCCTCACCGCGACCGCCCGGGCCGCCCTCGGCGAACTCGGCATCGACCTCGACCGGCTGCGCGCCCTGGAGCCCGACGCGGCCCTCGGCAACGGCGGCCTCGGCCGGCTCGCCGCCTGCTTCATGGAGAGCATGGCGTCCCTCGAGCTGCCCGCCTACGGCTACGGCATCCGCTACGATTACGGCCTGTTCCGGCAGGTGATCACCGACGGCTGGCAGCACGAGGTGCCGGAGGACTGGCTTTCCTTCGGCAATCCGTGGGAGTTCGAGCGGCCGGAGGTCGTCTACCAGATCCAGTTCGGCGGGCGGGTCGAGCTCGTCTCCGACGGCAAGGGGCTGCCCCGGCACATCTGGCACCCGGCCGAGACCGTGCAGGCGGTCGCCTTCGACACGCCGGTCGTCGGCTGGCGCGGCCGGCACGTGAACACGCTTCGCCTGTGGTCGGCCCGCGCTGCCGACCCGCTGCGTCTCGAGACCTTCAACCTGGGCGACTACGTCGGCGCCATGGCCGACCGCTCGCGCGCGGAGGCGATCTCGCGGGTGCTCTACCCGAGCGACGCCACCCCGGCCGGCCAGGAGTTGCGCCTGCGCCAGGAGTTCTTCTTCACCTCGGCCTCGCTGCAGGACCTGATCCGGCGCCACCTGCAGCAGTTCGGGACCCTCGAATCCCTCGCCGAGCACAACGCCATCCAGCTCAACGACACCCATCCGGCGATCGCCGTCGCCGAGCTGATGCGCCTCCTCGTCGACCAGCACGGCATGGTTTGGGAACAGGCGTGGGCCGTCACCCGGGGGACGCTCAACTACACCAACCACACGCTCCTGCCGGAGGCGCTCGAAAGCTGGCCCGTGGAGCTGCTGGAGCGGCTGCTGCCGCGCCACCTGCAGATCGTCTACCTGATCAACTGGCTGCATCTCGAAAGGCTGTCGGACGAGGGCCGTCTCGGGGGCCTGCTCGAATCGGTCTCGCTCATCGACGAGCGCCACGGCCGCCGGGTGCGGATGGGCCACCTCGCCTTCATCGGATCCGGAAAGGTCAACGGGGTCTCGGCCCTGCACACGGAGCTGATGCGTCAAACGGTGTTCCGGGACCTGCACGCGCTCTACCCGGACCGGATCGTCAACAAGACCAACGGCATCACCTTCCGGCGCTGGCTGCACCAGGCCAATCCCGGCCTGACGAGGCTCCTCGTCGAGGCGGCGGGGCCGGAGGTGCTCGACGACGCCGAGGCCCTGGACAGGGTCGCGGCGGTCGCGGACGACCCCGCCTTCCAGGAGCGGGTGGCTGGGCAGCGTCGCGCCAACAAGCTGGCGCTCGCCCGCATCGTCGACGAGCGGCTGCAGGTCGCGGTCGATCCCGACGCCCTGTTCGACGTCCAGATCAAGCGCATCCACGAATACAAGCGCCAGCTCCTCAACCTGCTCGAGACCGTGGCGCTCTACCAGGCGATCAAGGCCGATCCCGCCGCCCGGTTCGCGCCGCGGGTCAAGCTCTTCGCCGGCAAGGCGGCGGCGAGCTACGCCCAGGCGAAGCTCATCATCAAGCTCGCCAACGACATCGGCCGGGTCGTCAACGCCGACCCGGACGTGGGCGGGCGGCTGAAGGTCGTGTTCCTGCCGAACTACAACGTCAGCCTCGCCGAGGCGATCATCCCGGCCGCCGACCTGTCCGAGCAGATCTCGACCGCCGGCATGGAGGCCTCGGGCACCGGCAACATGAAGCTCGCCCTCAACGGCGCGCTCACCATCGGCACGCTGGACGGCGCCAACATTGAGATCCGCGAGAAGGTCGGGCCCGACAACATCGTCATCTTCGGCCTCACCGCCGAGGAGGTCGAGGCGACCCGGCGCCGGGGACGCCACGCCCCCCGGGCGATCGCGGCCTCGCCGCGCCTTTCCGCGGTCCTCGACGCGGTCGGTTCCGGCGCCTTCTCGCCGGACGATCCCGGGCGCTTCCGGCCGCTGGTCGATTCCCTGCGCTGGGCCGACCCCTTCCTGGTCACGGCCGATTTCGAGGCCTACTGGGCGGCGCAGCGGGAGGTCGACCGCCTGTGGTTCGAGCCCGCCGCCTGGTGGCGGATGAGCATCCTCAACACCGCCCGGATCGGCTGGTTCTCCTCCGACCGCACCATCGCCGAATACGCCCGCGAGATCTGGCACGCCCCGGTCGGGTGAGGTTCGGGGGGAGTGCCCGGGCCCCTCTCCGGGGCAGAGGCGCCGTCGCCAGAGCTTCGACAACCCGCGGCCGGCGCTGGCGGTCACCAAGTCTGCTCGCCCTCGGAAAGGCGCTCCGGTCGACCGCTCCCCGAACACATTGACGGCGGGCGTGGCCCGACCGGCGGCTTGCCCGCTCGCGCGGGTGCGCTTCGCAGCCGCCGCGCCGGAGAACGCCGCGAGGCGCTGCCCGCATCCTGGTCCGGGAACGAGTTCCAACGGACGCTCAGACCGGGTGCCGGAGCCCGCGCCCCCTCCAATTTCTCTCCACGTGCCCAGGCCAAAAAAGAAAACCCCGGCTCGCGCCGGGGTTTCCAGTCGGATCGGACGAGCCGATCAGAAGTCGCGCTGGATGCGCAGGCGGGCGTCGAGCGAGTCGTCGCCGCGGATGGTGCGGAGGAAGGGCGGGCCCGCCACAACACCCGCCCCCGGGGCGATGAACGTGGAGGTGAGATCCACCACCCGACGGTCGGCCCGGATGCTGCCGTAGAGAACCTCGACACCGATGTCGAGATCGCGCACCGGCGACCAGATCAGGTTCGCCCCGACCTGCCACATCCGGAGATCACCGATGAAGTTGCCGGGCAGCACGAAGGCCGGGGTCCCGGCCGGCGCGAGCGGCGGCACGACGAGCGCCGAGGTCGCGAAGTCCGGAACGTCGACGCGGCCGTAGGTGCCGAAGAACGCCGACCGCAGCTGCGGGGTCCAGTAGTGCAGGAACGCCGCGTGGATGTTCCAGCCGGTCACCGTGCGGGTGCGGCCGAACGCATCGACATACGCATCCGCGAAGTTGCCGACGAGCGGGCTCTGGCCGCCCTGCTGGAGCGCGCGGGCGTTGCCATGGCCGAGGTACGACATGGCGCCGTCGGCATAGGTCGCCTGCAGCCAGAGCACGTCGCCCGGAGCGATGAACGGCAGGTTCAGCTTCAGGCCACCGGTGATCGCGAAGCCGTACTTGGTCTCCGGGATCACGCGCGGGCCGAGGGCGATCGGGCCCGCCGGGTTCGGCACGAGCAGGTTCGACGAGATCAGCTGGTGCAGCGCGCCCGACAGGAAGGCGGAGCCCCAGGCCTGGTCGACGCGGACGTTACCCACGATCTCCGGCATCCGCTGTCCGGCGAAGAAGAACGTGCCCGGAGCCGTCGTGCCGACCGCGCCCGCCGCGATGAACGGCAGGACAACGCCCGGCGGAAGAGGAGCCGCCGGCCCGGGGACAGCAGCCACCGACCCGGGGAA
>DATLFZ010000299.1:0-6499 GCA_035540795.1 Beijerinckiaceae bacterium
TCGCGATGGCCCAGCCGGCCGGCCCGCTGCCGTCGCCGGCGGGGCCGGTGCCGTCACCGGCGGCGCCGCCGCCCCCGCAGCAGCCGATCCCGGCCCCGCCGCCCCTCGGGCCCGGCGCCGGCGCCGTTCCGCCCCCCGCGCCGGAGGCCGCGACCGCCGGCTGGTGGTGGCTCGTCGTCATCGTCCTCGTCCTCGTGGCCGCGGTGGGGCTCTGGTACTTCGTCAAGCGGGGTCCCGCCCGCCGCTGACGGTCCGCGCCGGGCCGGCGCCGCGGGGCCCTTCCCGCGCCGGAGCGCGGACTCCGCCCCCTTGAGTTCCGGTCGCGTTCGGAAGGGACCCGGTCGAGGTCCGCCCCCGGGCGAAGAGCGCGCTCGCCCCCGGCTGCGACGATCGGCCGGCGGATCGCCGGGCGCGGGCGCTCGCGGCGGCCCCTCGGCTCTGCGATGCTGCCGCCGTGACCGAATCGACCGTTTTCGCTCCCGCGGCCTTTCTCGGCGTCGCGCGCTCCGCCACCGGCCGGGCCTGGCGCGCGCGCTGCGACGGCGCCGCCGCCATGGTCGCGACCGCGATCGCGCAGACGCACGGGGTGCCCGACGTGCTCGCAAGGGTGCTCGCCGGGCGCGGCGTGTCGGTGCAGGACGCGCCGGGCTTCCTCGCGCCACGCCTGCGCGACCTGATGCCGGACCCGCACGTCCTGCGGGACATGGAGGCGGCGGCGACGCGGCTCGCCGACGCGGTCGCCCGGCGCGAGACGGTCGCGATCTTCGGCGACTACGACGTCGACGGCGCCTGCAGCGCGGCGCTCCTCGCCGACTACCTGCGGGCCTGCGGCCTCGCCGTCCACGTCCACGTGCCCGACCGGGTCACCGAGGGCTACGGCCCCAACGCGGCGGCGATCCGCACCCTCGCCGGCAAGGGCGCGCGGCTCCTCGTCACCGTCGATTGCGGCACCGCCGGGCACGAGCCCCTCGCCGAGGCGCGCCGGCTCGGGCTCGACACGGTCGTGCTCGACCACCACCAGGCGCCCGAGACCCTGCCCGACGCGATCGTCGTCAACCCGAACCGCCAGGACGACCTCTCGGGCCTCGGCCATCTGTGCGCCGCCGGGGTGGTGTTCCTGACCCTCGTCGCGCTCGCCCGGATCCTGCGCGGGCGCGGCTTTTTCGGGGAGGGAGCGCCGGACCTTCTCGACGGGCTCGACCTCGTGGCGCTCGCCACCGTCGCCGACGTGGTGCCCCTCGTCGGGCTCAACCGCGCCTTCGTGCGCCAGGGACTCGCGGTGATGCGGGGCCGCGGCCGCCTCGGCCTCGCCGCCCTCGCCGACGCGGCCCGGCTCGACGAGCCGCCGGAATGCTTCCACCTCGGCTACGTGCTCGGGCCCCGCATCAACGCCGGCGGCCGCATCGGCGACGCGGCCCTCGGCGCGCGGCTCCTCTCGACCGCGGACCCGGTCGAGGCCGGCCGCATCGCCGCCGAGCTCGACCGGCTCAACCGGGAGCGCCAGGCGATCGAGCAGGAGGCGGTGGCCGAGGCCGAGGCGCAGGCGCTCCTCGCCCTCGACCGCGCGCCGGACGCGCCCGTGCTCGTCACCGCCTCGCCGGACTGGCACGCCGGCGTCGTCGGCCTCGTCGCGGCGCGGATGAAGGAGCGCTTCGGCCGGCCGGCCTTCGCCTTCACGGTCCATGCGGACGGGACGGCGGTCGGCTCGGGTCGCTCGGTCGCCGGCGCCGATCTCGGCCGGGCCGTGCGCGCGGCGGTCGAGGCCGGCATCACCGCCAAGGGGGGCGGCCACGCCATGGCGGCGGGCGCGACCCTCGCCGGGTCCGACATCCCCGCCTTCGGCGCCTTCCTCGCCGGCCGGCTGCGCGCGGCGGTGGAGGCCGGCCCCGCCGACGCCCTCCTCGTCGACGCGACCCTCACCGCCGCCGGGGCCCGGCCGGAGATCGTGGCGGCGGTCGAGCGGGCTGGGCCGTTCGGGTCCGGCCAGCCGGAGCCGGTCTTCGCCTTCGCGAACCACCGGGTCGTCGACGTGCGCGAGGTCGGGTCCGGCCACGTGCGGGTGCGCCTGCGCGCCGGCGACGGGGCGACCCTGGGCGGGATCGCCTTCCGGGCCGCCGGGCAGCCCCTCGGGCGGGCGCTCGCCGGGGCGCTCGGCGCCCCGCTCCACGTCGCCGGCCACCTGTGCCGGGACACCTGGAACGGGTCCGAAAAGGTCGAGCTGCGCATCTGCGACGCGGCGACCCCGCTCTGAGCGCGCCTTGCGGCTCGCGCGAATCCGCCCGATAAGCCCCCGGTCCGTCCGGAGCGCCTCATGACCGCCATCGTCGACCTCGTCGCCCGCCAGATCCTCGACAGCCGCGGCAACCCGACGGTCGAGGTCGACGTGCTCCTCGAGGACGGGTCGAGCGGCCGCGCCGCGGTGCCCTCCGGCGCCTCGACGGGCGCCCACGAGGCGGTGGAGCTGCGCGACGGCGACGCGGGGCGCTGGCTCGGCAAGGCCGTCGGCAAGGCGGTGGAAGCGGTCAACACCACCATCCTCGAGGCGATCGGCGGCATGGACGCCGAGGACCAGGTCTTGATCGACGAGACGCTGATCGGCCTCGACGGCACGCCGAACAAGGCGCGGCTCGGGGCGAACGCCATCCTCGGCGTCTCCCTCGCGGTCGCCAAGGCGGCCGCCGAGGCGACGGGGCTGCCGCTCTACCGCTACGTCGGCGGACCCTCGGCCCGGGTCCTGCCGGTGCCGATGATGAACATCGTCAACGGCGGCGCGCACGCCGACAACCCGATCGACTTCCAGGAATTCATGATCATGCCGGTCGGCGCGGAGAGCTTCGCCGAAGGCCTGCGCACCGGCGCCGAGGTTTTTCACACCCTCAAGAAGGCGCTCAAGGAGGCGGGCCACAACACCAACGTGGGCGACGAGGGCGGCTTCGCCCCCGACCTGCCGAGCGCCGAGGCGGCCCTCGACTTCGTCATGCGCTCGATCGAGCGAGCCGGCTACCGCCCCGGCGACGACGTGGTGATCGCCCTCGACTGCGCGGCGACGGAGTTCTTCAAGGACGGCGCCTATCGGTACGAGGGCGACGGCGCGGTGCGCTCGTCCCGCGAGCAGGCGCAGTACCTGGCGAAGCTCGTCGCCGACTACCCGATCGTCTCGATCGAGGACGGCATGGCGGAGGACGACTGGGACGGCTGGAAGGCGCTGACGGAGCTCGTCGGCGCGCGCTGCCAGCTCGTCGGCGACGACCTCTTCGTCACCAACGTGAGTCGCCTGCGCGAGGGCATCGACAAGGGGGTGGCCAACGCCATCCTGGTCAAGGTCAACCAGATCGGCACGCTCACCGAGACCCTCGCCGCCGTCGACATGGCCCACCGGGCGAACTACGCCGCCGTGATGTCGCACCGCTCGGGCGAGACCGAGGACGCGACCATCGCCGACCTCGCCGTCGCGACCAATTGCGGGCAGATCAAGACCGGCTCGCTCGCCCGCTCCGACCGCACCGCCAAGTACAACCAGCTCCTGCGGATCGAGGAGCGCCTCGGGCCCCAGGCGCTCTACGCCGGCCGCGCCGCGCTGAAGGCCCTCAAGGCCTGAGGGCCGGTCCGGGCGCACGACGGTGAGCAGCCGCGTCGCGGTCCTCGCCATGCTCGGCGCCGTGCTGATCTACGGCGCCAACTTCGCCCTCAGCCGGCACGCGGTCCTGCACGGGCTCACCCCCAACGACCTCACCGCCTTCCGCTTCGGCCTCGGCGGCCTCCTGCTGCTGCCGGCCTTCGTGCGCCGCGGCGCGACCACCTGTGCCGGGATCGGCTGGCGCCGGGGGGCCGTGCTCGCCTTCATCAGCGGCGTGCCGATGGTCCTGCTCATGACAACCGGCCTGAAGCTTGCGCCGGCCGCCCACGGCGCGGCGATCCAGCCCGGTACCGTGACGGTCGTCGGGGCGATCGCCGCCGCGGTTGCCGTCGGCGCCTTCCCGGCCCGTCCGGTCGTCATCGGCATCGCGGTCGTGATCGCCGGCCTCGCCTGCCTCGCCCTCGCCGGGTCGACCGGCGGCACGAACCTGACGCTCCTCGGCGACTTGTGCTTCGTCGCCGGCGGGGCCCTGTGGGGGCTCTACCCGTTCTTCCTCAACCGGTGGCGCATCGACGGGCTCACCTCCACCTCCGTGGTGGCCGTGCTCTCGCTCGTCTTCGTCCCGTTCTGGCTCCTCGCCGGGACGCGCATCCTCGATCTCGATCCGGCGGTCGTCCTGTTCCACGCGGTGAACCAGGGCGTGTTCAACCTGATCGTGGCGCTGTGGCTGTGGGGCGCGGCGGTGAGGGTGCTCGGGCCGGAGCGCGCCGCCCGCTTCCCGCCGCTGATCCCGGTCGCCGGGACGATCCTGGCGATCCCGATCGTCGGGGAATGGCCGGGACCGCTGCAGAGCCTCGGCGTGGCGCTGATCGTGGGCGGGCTCGCGCTCGCGGCCTTCGGCCCGCGCCTGTTCGGGCGGCCGACCCTCGGGCGCCGCCTGTGACCGGCCCGGCTCAGTTCAGGCTGAGCCGGTCGCGCAGTTCCCGCGGCGGGGCGAGCTCGGCGGACAGGTAGCGGATGCAGCGGTCGAGCCGACCGAGATCCACCACCGGGGCGCCGAGGCGGGCGGCATCGGGATAGACGTAGCTCAGGAGCCTGAGGCAGATCCCGAGCGCCTCCTGGCGGCCGCCGGACCATTCGCCCGGCGGGATCCGCTGTGGATCGACCGCCGGCATCACCCCCGCGACGAGCTCCGCGACCGCCGGGTCGACCGCCCGGGCGAGGCCGAGCGCCGCTTCGTGAAGCTCGAGGACCGCTTCCATCTCCGCGTGCAAGGGGGTTTCGCGGAAACTCTCGACCGATTCGACTTCTGTTCTCTCGGGCATGGGACGCGTTCAGATGGAACGCTCCCATTGAGGGACGTGGGAAGGGTTCCACACAACTAGGGAAAACCCTAGCTCCGCCGGCCGAGTGCGGGGGCCGGCCGCTCAGAGCGGCAAGAGCCCGCGCTGGATGGCGACCACGACGCCCATGATGCGGTTCGGCGCGCCGAGCTTGTGCAGGCTCTTGCGCAGGTGGAACTCGACCGTCTTCTCGGAGATCGACAGGATCATGCCGATCTCCCAGTTGGTCTTGCCCTCCTTGACCCAGCGCAGGCATTCGAGCTCGCGGGCGGAGAGGATCGTGCGCTCCGGCAGCCGGATCGGCTCGCGCAGCTCGACCGCGCGCAGCCAGGATTGCGCGGCGAGCGCGTAGAGCCGGGCCGGGTCGGTTTCCGGGCCCTTGTGCCGGGCGCTCACGCTGATGATGTCGACCTGCCGGTCGGGGCCGTGGAACGGCACCGTGAAGCCGGAATGGACCCCGAGCGCCCGGCACTCCTCCATGAACACCTTCTGCGCCCGGGCGAGGGGCACGGCCTGAGTCACGTCGTCCCAGCGGAACGGGCGCCGCGCCTTGGCGCTGAAATGGAGGACCGGGTCGATGCGTTCCCAGCGGTTCTCCCGGTAGGCCTCGACCGACCCTTCCGGGAATTCGGCCCAGACGATCTCGGCGACGATGCCGTCGCGGGTCGACGAATAGACGAGGTTCTCGTATCCTCGGGCCTGGAGCGCGCTCAGGAAGAGGGAGCGCACCTCGTCCACGCAGGAGGCACGGCTCGTCCGCTCGATATACTCGTCGATGCTCCGCCCCATGTCCGCCCGTGCGCCCCCCGGCACAGCCCGCCGGCACCGCGCGGCGGACCCGGGGGCAAGATATCCGAAGTTGCCGTCGACGGGAAGAACGTACCGCGAGTTGGTCGACGGCGCCGCCTTGGTTGTGCGAGAGGGGTCTTTCGCCCGCATTCGGGCTTGACTACATAAGCGTCCCGTACGGCATATTTGTATCCCACAACGAGGTGAGTTAAAGAAGCTCATGGAACCGATCGATTCGCCTGCGGCGCGCTCCCGCGCGCGCGACCAGAAGAGCGGCAGAGTGAGTGCCGGACCATCGACCACCAAACAGGCGACCGCCGCCGACGAACTCGTCGGGGTGCGGGTGCGGATGCGACGACAGGCCGTCAGCATGACGCAGAGCGAGCTCGGCCGCCGGATCGGGGTGAGCTTCCAGCAGATCCAGAAGTACGAGCAGGGGCGCAACCGCATCGGCGCGAGCCGCCTGACGGCGATCGCCCAGGTGCTCGGCGTGCCGGTGTCCTTCTTCTTCGAGGAGCTGCCCTCCGACGGCAGCGCCGCCGATTCGGCCGATCCGGTCATGGCGGCCCTGAAGGAGCGGGGCGCGGTCGACCTCCTGCGCGCCTTCGCCGCCATCCCGGACGCCAACGTGCGCCTGAAGGTCATCGACCTCGCGCAGTCGGTCGCCAAGGCCCTCGCCGGCTCGGCCAGCCGCGAGGAAGGGGGCTCCGCCCCCGCGCGCCTGCGCAAGGAGCCGCGCCTGCGCGGCGCCGGGCTCCGGGCGGGACGGCGTCAGCGCCGCAACTGAGGG
>DATLFZ010000300.1:0-2971 GCA_035540795.1 Beijerinckiaceae bacterium
ATCAAGATGCGCAAGACCGAGCAGGTCTGCGTCGCCTTCTTCGGCGACGGCGCCTCGAACGAGGGCGCCTTCCACGAATCCCTCAACCTCGCTGCGATCTGGACGCTCCCCGTCGTCTTCGTATGCGAGAACAACCAGTACGGCATGTCCATGGACATCCGCCGGGCGATGCCCCTCGAGCATGTGGCCGATCGGGCCTCGGCCTACGCCATGCCGGGGCACGCGATCGACGGCAACGACCTGCCGCTGGTCCACGCGACGATCGCCGCGGCGGTGGACCGCGCCCGGGCCGGCGGCGGCCCGAGCCTCGTCGAGTGCAAGACCTACCGCATCCGCGGCCATTCCAAGAGCGACCGCAACCTCTACCGCACCAAGGAGGAGATCGAGGACTGGCGCCGGCGCTGCCCGATCCTGCGCCTGCGGGCCGAGGTTCTCGCCGCGGGCCGCCTGTCGGCGGCGGCCTTTGACGCCCTCGACCGGGAGGCGGAGGCGGAGATCGCGGCGGCGCTCGCCTTTGCCCAGGCGGCGCCCGACCCGGACCCGGCGCAGCTCGGCGAGGACGTCTATGCCTGAGCGGGAGCTCACCTACGCGGAGGCGATCCGGGAGGGGCTCGCCCAGGCGATGGAGGCCGACCAGCGGGTGTTCACCTTCGGCGAGGACATCGGCGCCTACGGCGGCGCCTTCGGGGTGACGGGCGACCTCGTCCACCGCTTCGGGCCGGACCGGGTACTCGACACGCCGATCTCCGAGCTCGCCCTCGCCGGAACGGCGGTCGGCGCGGCCCTCACCGGCATGCGGCCCGTGCTCGAGATCCAGTTCTCGGACTTCCTCACGTTGGCGACCGAGCAGATCGTCAACCAGGCTGCGAAAATCCGCTTCATGTTCGGCGGCAAGGCGAGCGTCCCGATGGTGGTGCGCATGCCCGGCGGATCCGGCACCGGCGCGGCGGCGCAGCACAGCCAGAGCCTCGAGGCCTGGTTCGGCCACGTGCCCGGGCTCAAGGTGGTGCAGCCGGCGACCCCGCACGACGCCAAGGGCCTCCTGCTTTCGGCGATCGACGACCCGAACCCGGTCCTGATCTTCGAGCACAAGCTGCTCTATCGGACCCGCGGCCCGGTGCCAGAGGAGCCCTACCGGGTGCCGATCGGCACCGCCGAGATCCGCCGGCCGGGGCGCCACGTCACGGTGGTCGCGACCTCGATGATGGTGCTGCGGGCGCTCGCCGCCGCCGAGCGCCTCGCGCAGGAGGGGATCGAGGCCGAGGTGATCGACCTGCGCACGATCCGGCCCATGGACACGGACACGGTGGTCGCGAGCGTCTCCCGCACCGGGCGGCTGGTCGTGGTCTACGAGGGGGTGAAGACGCTCGGCGTCGGGGCCGAGGTCAGCGCCCGCATCGCGGAGAGCGAGGCCTTCGACTATCTCGACGCACCGATCGTCCGCCTCGGCGGCCGCGAGGTGCCGCTGCCCTACAACCCCACGCTCGAGAAGGCGGCGGTGCCGCAGGAGGACGACATCGTCGCCGCGATCCGCCGCCTCGTCCGCGAGGGGAAGGCGTAGTGCCGGTCGAGATCGTCCTGCCCCGGGTCGACATGGCCATGGAGCGCGGCTCGATCCTGTCCTGGAAGGTCGCGGAGGGGCAGGCGGTGCGCGAAGGCGACCTCCTGTTCGAGCTCGAGACCGACAAGTCGGCGATGGAGGTCGAGGCGCCCGCGGACGGCGTGATCGCCGGCATCCGTGTGCCCGAAGGGGTCGAGGTGCCGGTCGGGACGGTGGTGGCGCACATCTACGCCGAAGGCGAGCCGGTCCCCGCCCCGGCCGCGCCTATGCCTCAACCAGGCGCGGCCGCCCCCCCGGCAGCTCCGGCCGGGCCGGCGAGCGCGCCCTCGGCTGAGGGCGAGAAGGTCCGCGCCACCCCCCTCGCCCGCAGGCTCGCCCGCGAACGCGGGCTCGACCTTTCGGCGCTGCGGGGTTCGGGGCCGGCCGGCCGCATCTCGGGCGCGGACGTTCCCGCCGGCCCGGAGGAGGGCCCGGCGCTGCGCGTCCTCGACCTTCCCGCGGGCCGGATGGCCTACCGGGAATGGGCGCCCGCCGGCGCGGCCCGGGCGGCCGTGGTGCTGCTGCACGGCTTCGGCGGCGCGGCGCTCGGCTTCCAGGCCCTCGCGGCGGCGCTCGCCCGGGCGGGGCTGCGCGTCCTCGCCCCCGACCTGCCCGGCCACGGCGACACCGCCATCGAGGCGGAGCGCGTCGAGGACCTGCTCCCGCCCCTGCGGCAGTTCCGGGAGCGGACCGCGCCCGGCGCCGCCCTCGTCGGCCATTCGCTCGGCGCGGTCTGCGCCACGCGCCTCGCCCTCGACGGTCCCGCCGCCTCGCTCACGCTCCTCGCGCCGGCCGGGCTCGGGCCGGAGATCGACGGGGCTTTCCTGCGCGGCATGGCCGAGGCGGGGACGCCCGAGGCCCTCGCCCACCTGCTGCGCCGGCTGACCGTGCGGCCGGCGCGCTTCTCGCCGCGGCAGCTCGCCGCCATGGCGGCGAGTCTCGACCGGGGCCGCCTCGCCGGGCTCGCCGCCGCGCTCGCGACCGGCGACACGCAGCAGGTCGACATCGTGCCGGACCTCGAACGCGTCGCCGCCCCGGTCCGGGTCGTCGTCGCCGTCGCGGACCGGATCGTGCCGTGGACCCAGATCGCCCAGCTCCCGCCCGGGGTCGCGGTCCACGTCCTGCGGGAGGCGGGCCACATGCTCCACTGGGACCGGCCCGCGGATCTCGCGGCGCTGCTGGCGCCCTTCCTCGCGCCGGACTGACCCGGCCTTGTGGGGCGGATCGCTTCGGCCCCATCATGAGCGCGGGTCAGGGGGCGAACGGATGAGCGACGTCGAGGGCGCGGGGCAAAGGCGGGGACGGGAGGCGCGCCGCGCGGCCCGGCTGCAGCGGGGAGCGCTGTCCGTCCCCTACATCGTGCGGGCCCTC
>DATLFZ010000301.1:0-2423 GCA_035540795.1 Beijerinckiaceae bacterium
GAGAAGTACGGCGAGAACCCGCTCGTCCGCGGGAACGGAACGCGATCGAAGCGTTATGCCGACATTGCGTTCGAGCCGGACGGCCCCGTGCGTCGGGTTGACGGGCTGAAACTCGAGGATCTCTTCTGCGAACCCTTCTATCAGTTCCTGCGACAGCAGATGCTCGCCTATCAGATGGAGACGCATGGCTGCGCCGACCGCGTACGCGTGCTCCACGTGACCCCCGCCGCGAACACCGACTTTGAGCGGGTCACCATCCCCAAGCTGCGCGCCCGGGGACGCACGGCGACGGAAGCTTGGAAGAGCCTGCTGCGAGACCCCGACGCGTTCATCGGCATCTCGACGGAGCGGCTGTTTCGAGGGATCAACCTCGAGGATTCGCCCGAGCTGCGGCCTTGGTGGGCCTATTTGCGTGATCGCTATGCAGGGTGTCTCGCCCCCCGGAGCGAGCTTTGAGGCCCGACGAAAGGAAGCTGTGAATCCAATCGGCCGCGGCGGCGTTGTCGGGGGATGTTCCTGTTCTTCTCGAACCGCCTCGGCTGCCTCGGCTCCCTTCTGCTGTCGGGGCTCGTGACGCTCGTCCTCCTCTATCTCCTCGGCTGGCTCTGAGCCGCGGCGCCCTGGCGGCGCTCGCGCGCAGCGCCCATCTCGACAAGCTCCCGGGCGCTCCCTAGAACGCCCGGCGGGCGCGGGAGCGCGCCGGGGATCTGTGTTCATGAGCGGCGTCAACGAAATCCGGTCGGCCTTCCTCGACTACTTCGCCGGGCACCAGCATGCGGTGGTCGAGTCGAGCCCCCTCGTGCCGCGCAACGACCCGACGCTCATGTTCACGAACGCCGGCATGGTGCAGTTCAAGAACGTCTTTACCGGCGTCGAGAAGCGGCCCTACCAGCGCGCCGTCACGGCCCAGAAATGCGTGCGCGCCGGCGGCAAACACAACGATCTCGACAACGTCGGCTACACCGCCCGGCACCACACCTTCTTCGAGATGCTGGGCAACTTCTCCTTCGGCGACTACTTCAAGGACCGGGCGATCGAGCTCGCCTGGAACCTCGTCACCAAGGAGTTCGGCCTCCCCCGCGAGAAGCTCCTCGTCACCGTCTTCTCGGAGGATGACGAGGCCTTCGCCCTGTGGCGCAAGATCGCCGGCTTGCCCGAGTCGAAGATCGTCCGCATCCCGACCTCCGACAACTTTTGGCAGATGGGCGACACCGGCCCCTGCGGCCCGTGCTCCGAGATCTTCTACGACCACGGCGAACACATCCCCGGCGGGCCGCCGGGCTCGCCGGGCGAGGACGGGGACCGGTTCATCGAGATCTGGAACCTGGTCTTCATGCAGTTCGAGCAGCTCAAACCCGGCGAGCGGGTGCCGCTGCCGAAGCCCTCGATCGACACCGGCATGGGCCTCGAGCGCATCGCCGCCGTCCTCCAGGGCACCCACGACAACTATTCGACGGACCTCTTCCGCGCCCTCATCCGCACCATCGAGGACCTGACCGGGGTCGACCCGGAAGGCCCGCAGCGGGCCTCGCACCGGGTGATCGCGGACCATCTGCGCGCGGCCTCGTTCCTGGTCGCCGACGGGGTCCTGCCCTCGAACGAGGGCCGCGGCTACGTCCTGCGCCGGATCATGCGCCGGGCCATGCGCCACGCCCAGCTCCTCGGCGCCCGCGACCCGCTCATGCACCGGCTCGTGCCGGCGCTGGTGCGCGAGATGGGCCAGGCCTATCCCGAGCTCGTGCGGGCCGAGGCCCTCGTCACCGAGACGCTCAAGCTCGAGGAAACCCGCTTCCGCAAGACGCTCGAACGCGGCCTCTCGATCCTCGACGAGGAGACCCGGGCGCTCTCCGCCGGGCAGAACCTCTCGGGCGAGGTCGCCTTCACCCTCTACGACACCTACGGCTTCCCCCTCGACCTGACCCAGGACGCCCTGAAATCCCGCGGCATCGGCGTCGACACGGACGCCTTCTCCGCCGCGATGGAACGCCAGCGCGAGAAGGCGCGGGCCGCCTGGGCCGGATCCGGCGAGGCCGCCACCGAGGCGGTCTGGTTCGGCTTGCGCGAGCGCCTCGGCGCGACCGAGTTCCTCGGCTACGACACCGAGACCGCCGAGGGCGTCGCCCTCGCCCTCCTGCGCGAGGGGCGCGAGGTCGAGGCGCTGAAGGCGGGCGAGAGCGGCCTCGTCGTCCTCAACCAGACGCCCTTCTACGCCGAATCCGGCGGTCTCGGTGTCGTAGCCGAGGAACTCGGTCGCGCCGAGGCGCTCGCGCAAGCCGAACCAGACCGCCTCGGTGGCGGCCTCGCCAGATCCGGCCCAGGCGGCCCGCGCCTTCTCGCGCTGGCGTTCCATCGCCGCGGAGAAGGCGTCCGTGTCGACGCCGATGCCGCGGGATTTCAGGGCGTCCTGGGTCAGGTCGAGGGGG
>DATLFZ010000302.1:0-9415 GCA_035540795.1 Beijerinckiaceae bacterium
CTCTTGGACGCTGCCTACGGCGACGACGATGTCCCGGCCGCCGCCCGGGCGCAGGCGGTGGTCGAGTGGGTCGCCCGAAGCGGCCCTTGCGTGCTGCCGACGCCGGTCAGCGGCCGTTCCCTCGAGCTCCTGGCGATCCTGCCGATGCCGCTCGCCGTGGCGGAGTCGATGGTCGCGCCGCTGCGCGAACAGCTCGCGCAGGCGAGCTGGATCCGCCCGGCGCTGCTCCCGACCCTCTCGGCGCGGCTCGCCGCCGCGCAGCCCTGGCGCGAGGGCGACCCGCTGCCCGACCGCCCGCTCCTCGCCCATGACGGGATGGGCCTCGCGGGGCCGTCCCGCCGGGCCGTCGAGGAGGCGCACCGGGTCGGCCGGCCGATCCTGTTCACCGGTCACCTGCCGACGGGAAGCCCGGGGGAGCGTCTCGTCGCCGAGAGCGCCGCCGACTGGCTGCGCCTGCCGACGCACCCGACCCTGCCCGAGAACCTCGCCATGGTCCGCGCCACGGGGGCGCGGCTCGCGCTCGGCCATTCCTGCGACGACGCCGTGCAGGCGCGGCTCGTGCCGCACCTGCCCGGCGTGTTCAGACCGGCCCGGACCGGCGAGCGTTTCGCGCTCTGAGCCTCAGCGCGGCGCCGGCACGCAGGTCCAGCCGTCGTTCACCTGCCGGCATTCGAAGGGCCCCTGCTGTGCCGCGGGCGTGCCCGGGGTCGCCGCCTGGGCGCGGGCGGCAGCGACCTGCGCCTGTGCCTCCGCCGCCTGCTTCTGCGCCTCGGCCGCCTTGGTGCGGGCCTCGACCGCCTGCGCCTGCGCGTCGGAGAGCTGCTTCTGGATGGCCTGGAAGCGGTTCTCGACCTCGGCCAGTTCCTTGGTGCGGGCGGCCAGCGTGTCGGTGATCTCCTTCAGCTGCCCCTGCAGGGTCGCGTGGTGCTGCTGCGCCTGCTGGGCGCCGGCGGCGAGCTGCTGGCGCTGCTGGTCGAGCTGGGCGATGGTCTGCTGGAACTCGGCCCGGGTCTTCTCCAGCGTCGCGACCTCGTCCCGGGCCCGGGCGAGCTGGGCCTGGTTCGCCGCCTCGGCCTCCCGGGCCTTCTGGATCCGGCCTTCCGCTTCGGCCGCCTCGGCGGTGCGGGCGGCGGCTTCCTGCGCGATCTTGGCCAGGCTCTCCCGGGTCTGCGCCTCTTGGCCCCGGGCCGCCTCGAGGCGCTGGCCGACCTCTGCGAGCTCCTGCGAGCGGGCGGCGACGTTCTTCTCGATCTCGGCGATCTCCACCCGCGCCTTGCTCACGGCCTCGGCGGCCTGCTTGTGCTGCGCCTCGACCTGCGCCAGCTCCTGGCCGCGCGCCTGCGCCTGCTGCTGGGCGTCCGCCGCCTTGCGCTCGAGCCCCTGGATCTCCGCCTGCAGCGCCGTGAGCCGCGCCTGCGCCTCGTCCCGCTGCCGGGCGACCTGCGCGAGCTGGGTCTCGGCCTCGCCGGTCTTGGTGCGCACCGCCTCGAGCGCGCCGGCGCTCTGGCGCAGCTGCTGGAGCTCGCCCGCGGTCGTGCGCTGGGCCTGCTGGGCCTGCGCGACGCGCTGCTCGTAGTCCCGCTGCACCGCCGCCCGCGAGGCGAAGCCCCAGATCGCCAGGATGATGGCCAGCGCCGCCACGATGGCGAGGGCGAAGGTGACGGGACGCTTCAGTTCGGCTTGCAGGTCGACGGCCATCGCTTACTCCCGGATCGTATCCGGCAAGATTGCACGGGCCCGCTTGTTCCCGTCGAGGGGGGCGACGGAATTTTTCGCCGCCGGACGGGGCGGGCGCGGCCCTCGCGCGTTTGGGTCGAGGAGGTTTTCGATGACGATCGACGAGACCGCGTTCCGCCGCCTGCAGGTCGAGGGCCTGCGCAAGGGCCATCTCACGCCCGACGACCTCAAGGCGGCCCTGCCGATCGAGCGGATGTCGCCGGAGGAGATCGCCCGGGTGATCGTGCGGCTCCAGGATGCGGGCGTCGACGTCGAGCCGGAGGACGCGCTCCTCGCGTCGGCGGGCCCGCCCCGACCGGGCCCCTCTCCGGGCGCGGTGCGGATCGAGCTCGACGAACCGGTCGTGCGGGCGCCGCCGCCGGGGCCTCGGCCGCTGTCGCCCGCCCCGCCGCCGCCGGTCCCCGCACCGACGCGACCCTGGGGCCTGCAATGGGCGGTGATCGTCCTCGTCGGCGCGGCCCTACTGGCGCTCGTCCTGTTCCTTCTCGCCTGAGCGGTCGAGGAGGTCCGGGCGGCGCGCCCGGGTGAGGCGCTCGGCCTCGGCGCGCCGCCAGCGGGCGATGGCGCCGTGGTCGCCCGACAGGAGCACGTCCGGGATCGCGCGGCCCTCCCAGTCCCGCGGGCGGGTGTAGTGGGGGTATTCCAGAAGCCCGCCCTCGAAGCTCTCCTCCGCGCCCGAGGCGTCCTTGCCCATCACGCCGGGCAGGAGCCGGACGCAGGAATCGAGGAGCGCCATGGCGGCGATCTCGCCGCCGGACAGCACGTAGTCGCCGACCGAGATCTCCTCGAGGCCGCGGCCCTCGATCGCCCGCTCGTCCACCCCCTCGAAGCGGCCGCACACCACGACCACGCCCGGCCCGGCGGCCAGGGCGCGCACGCGGGCCTGCGTCAGCGGGGTTCCGCGCGGCGACATGAGGAGGCGGGGCCGGGCCGGCCCCTCGACCGCGTCGATGGCGGCGGCGAGGACGTCGCAGCGCATGACCATGCCGGGCCCGCCGCCGGCCGGCGTGTCGTCGACGGTCCGGTGGCGCCCGAGCCCGTGCGCGCGGATGCTTTTGGTCTCGAGCCGCCAGACGCCGCGGGCGAGGGCGTCGCCGGCGAGGGAGACGCCGAGCGGCCCCGGAAAGATCTCCGGGTAGAGGGTCAGGACCGTGGCGAAAAAGCTCATCCGAGCACGGAAAGGTCGAGCCGGGCGAAGTCCGGCCCGACCGCGACCACGTTGTCGAACCCGGCGAAGGCGGCCTCGTCGAGCATGGTCGCGAGCACGGCCGCCCGCATCCCGGCCCGGCGCGCCGCCTCGACGCCCAGCGGCGCGTCCTCGAACACGAGGCAGGCGGCGGGGTCGACCCCCATCGCCTCGGCGGCGGCCAGGAACATGTCGGGATGCGGCTTGCCGCGCAGACCCAGCGCCGGCGAGACCACGGCGCGGAAGCGCTCGCGCAGCTTCAGCCCGTCGAGCACCAGTTCGATGTTGCCGAGCGGCGCCGCCGTCGCCACCGCCATCGGCAGGCCGCGCCGGTCGGCCTCGTCCATCAGGGCGAGGAGTCCCGGCAGGGGCGCCAGCCGGGGCGCGTAGATCTCCCGGTAGGTGCGCTCCTTCTCCTCGCCGAGCGCCGCGATCGTCGCCGTGTCGGCCCGGGGAAAGAGGCCGCCGATGATCTCGGCGTTGGTGCGCCCGGCGGTGCGCTCGAAGAAGCCCTCCCGGTCGAACGGCAGGGACTTGCGGGCGTGCCAGACCTCCCAGGCGTCCTCGTGGACGCGCATGTTGTCGACGATGGTGCCGTCCATGTCGAAGATCAGCCCGCGGACCGGGACGCTTTCGGTGCGGGGGGCGGGGCGGGTCAGAGCCAAAGCTTGTATCCTTCGTGGCTCGCCTCGAAGCCGAGCCGTTCGTAGAAGCGGTGCGCGTCGGCCCGCCGCTTGTCGCTGGTGAGCTGGACGAGGCCGCAGCCCTCCCGGCGCGCGACGTCGATCAGCGCCTCGAAGAACCAGCGCCCGAGGCCGCCGCCGCGCCGGTCCGAGGCGACGCGGACCGCCTCGATCTGCGCCCGGCGCAGGCCGCGCCGGGCGAGGCCGGGGATGAAGGTGAGCTGCGCGCAGCCCGCCACCGCGCCGTCGAGGTCGATGACCCAGACCGCGTTGTTCGGGTCGCGCTCGATCGCGGCGAAGGCGGCCTCGACCCGCGCGTCGGCGCCGCCCTCCCGGGTGCGGCCGAGCTCGTCGTCGGCGAGGAGCGCCAGGATCGCCGGAAGATCCTCCCGCCGCGCCTGCCGAAGGGTCGGTTCAGCCATGCCCGCCTTCCGCGAAGAAGTCGGCCGGCAGGTCGGCGACGAGCCGGCGGCCCGCCCTGTCGACCTCCGGTACGAAGGCCCGGGTGAAGGGCAGGAGCGCCGTGCGGCCGCCGCCTTCGCGCGCGATCTCCAACAGGTCGCCGCCGCCGTAGTTCGGCACCGCCACCACGGTCCCGACCGGCGCGCCGGTCGTGTCGTGCACCGCCATGCCGACGAGGTCGGCGACGAAGAACTCCTCCTCGCCCGTCTCGCCGAGGCGCTCCCGCGCCGCATAGAGCCGCACCCGGACGAGGGCCTCGGCGACCTCGCGGGTGGTCACGCCCTCGACGCGGGCGATCAGCATGTCGGGCGAGCCGCCGCCGGCGGGCCGCACGGCGGCGAGGACGAAGCGGCGCCCGTCCTCCGTCGCGAGCGGCCCGTAGGAGGCGATGGCGGCCGGGTCGGCGGCGAAGCTCTTGAGGCGGATCTCGCCCTTGAGCCCGTGCGCCCGCCCGAACTCGCCGATGAGCACGTCCTCCCCTCTCCCCGGCGGGGAGAGGTCGCGTCGCGGCGCCGCCGCGACCGGGTGAGGGACGGCCTCGCGCCGGCCCGGCATCGCGCCTTACGCGGCCTCGCCGCCGGCGGCCTCGCGGGCGGCGGCGCGCTCCTGCGCCTTCTTGCCGGGCTGGGCCTTCTGCGGGTTGTTGCGGGCCGGGCGCTTGGAGAGGCCGGCGGCGTCGAGGAAGCGCAGCACCCGGTCGGTCGGCTGGGCGCCCTTGGCGAGCCAGGCCTGGACCTTCTCGGTCTCGAGGGAGACGCGGGCCGGATCGTCCTTCGGCTTCATCGGATCGTAGGTGCCGACCTTGTCGATGAAGCGCCCGTCCCGCGGCGAGCGCGAATCGGCGATGACGATGCGGTAGTAGGGGCGCTTCTTGGCGCCGCCCCGGGCGAGGCGGATCTTCAGGGACATTCTGGGTTCTCCGTTGAACTGTCGTTGATCGAGCGAATGGCGAATGGCGAGTGGCAAATGGAAACGAGCGGCTTTCCATTCGCCACTCGCCACTCCCCATTCGCGCTTCTCACTTCTTCTTCCCCCCGAAGGGGTTGAAGCCGCCGAGGCCGGGGAGGCCGGGGAGCTTCGGGCCGCCGAGGCCGGGCAGGCCGGGCGGAAGGGCGGGGCCCTTGCCGGGACCGCCGAGGCCGGGCGGCAGCGGCGGCAGACCGCCGCCGGGCGCGCCGGGGAAGCCGGGGGGCGCGGCCCCGCCCATCTGCTTCTGCAGGGCGGCGATCTGCTCCGGCGTCGGCTGGGGCATGCCGCCGCCGAGGCCGAACATGTTGCCGAGCGCCTGGCCGAGGCCGCGCTTGTTCGCCCCCATCATCTTCATCATGTCCGCCATCTGGCGGTGCATCTTGAGGAGCTTGTTGACCTCCTCGACCTTGGTCCCCGATCCGGCCGCGATGCGCTTCTTGCGCGAGGCCTTCAGGAGATCCGGGTTCCTGCGCTCCTTCGGCGTCATCGAGTCGATGATGGCGCGCTGGCGCTTGATCATGCCGTCGCCGAGGCCCGCCTGCTCGATCTGCGCCTTCATCTTGCCGATGCCGGGCAGCATGCCGAGCACCCCGCCCATGCCGCCGATCTTGTCCATCTGGGCGAGCTGGTCGCGCAGGTCGTCGAGGTCGAACTTGCCCTTGCGCATCTTGTCGGCGATGCGCTGGGCCTTCTCGGCGTCGATGGTCTCGGCCGCCTTCTCGACGAGGGAGACGATGTCGCCCATGCCGAGGATCCGGTTCGCCACCCGCTGGGGGTGGAACTCCTCCAGGGCGTCGACCTTCTCGCCGGTGCCGACGAGCTTGATCGGCTTGCCGGTGACGGCGCGCATGGAGAGCGCGGCGCCGCCGCGGGCGTCGCCGTCCATGCGGGTGAGCACGATGCCGGTGACGCCGAGGCGGCCGTCGAAGGCGCGGGCGGTGTTGACCGCGTCCTGGCCGGTGAGCGCGTCGGCGACGAGCAGCACCTCGTGCGGGTCCGTCGCCGCCTTGACCTCGGCGACCTCGGCCATGAGCGCCTCGTCGACGGTGACCCGGCCGGCGGTGTCGAGCATGACCACGTCGAAGCCGCCGAGGCGGGCCGCCTCGACCGCGCGGCGGGCGATCTGCACCGCCGACTGGCCGGCGACGATCGGCAGCGTGTCGACGCCGACCTGCTTGCCGAGCACCGCGAGCTGCTCCATGGCCGCCGGGCGGCGGGTGTCGAGGGAGGCCATCAGCACGCGCCGGTTGCCGCGCTCGTTGAGGCGGCGGGCGATCTTGGCGGTGGTGGTGGTCTTGCCGGAGCCCTGCAGGCCGACCATCAGGATCGGCACCGGGGCCGGCGCGTGCAGGTCGATCGTCTCGGCCTCGGCGCCGAGCATCTCGACGAGCTGGTCGTGGACGATCTTGACCACCTGCTGGCCCGGCGTCACCGAGCGCAGCACCTCGGCCCCGACCGCGCGGGCGCGCACCTTGTCCGTGAAGGAGCGCACCACCTCCAGGGCGACGTCCGCCTCGAGCAGGGCGCGGCGGACCTCGCGCAGGGCGGCGGCGACGTCCTCCTCGGTCAGCGCGCCGCGGCGCGTGAGCTTGTCGAGGATGCCGGAGAGCTTTTCGGACAGGCCTTCGAACATGGTCACTCGCTGTTCTGGGCGGTTTCGGCCCGGCGGGCGCGGAGCGCGTCCTCGAAGGCGCGCACCGCCTGTTCGAACTTGTCGCGGCAGCCCGGGTTGCAGAACCCGACCACCGCGCCGCGGTAGCGGGTGAGCGCGTCCGCCACGATCGGCTTTCCCGACCACGGGCAGGTGTCGTTGACCGCGTCCTCGAGGCGCAATTCGCTCATCATCCGTCTCCGGCCCCAAACGCCGATGACGCCCGAGGGCGCATCCGCGCTGTCGGGCGTTGACCTCCGGTCGGGCGTCGCCCGGCTCCGGTCGGCGGCTCGGAAGCTCGCTTCACGATGTGAGGCGGCATGTACGGACGGCCGCAGGGGAAGTCAAGGAAGGCGGGGCCGGCACGAACGTGAGTAGCGGAAGGCCGCAACCTGCCGTAAGGTCAGTCGCTCCGCTCGCCCGATCGCCGGGTCCGACGGAGCGGGAGACCCCCATGACGCGCATTCTCGCTCTCGCGATCGTCTCGGCCCTGGCGGCCTCCGCCGCATCGGCGCAGACCATGACCGCCGACGACGTCAAGTGGATCAACGAGTGCATCCGCGACAACCAGGGCGAGCCGGGCGGCACGCCGCCGATCATCCGCGCCTATTGCTTCTGCATGAACGAGAAGATGGACAGCAACGAGACGCGCTCGATCTCCGTCTGGGAGAAGGCGAACCCCGGCGCCCGGCAGGCCTGCGAGCGCCAGGCGGGCTGGCGCTAGAGCCTCACGCCCGCGCGGGCTCGATCTCGCCGGACCAGGGCTGCGCCCCGGCGTCCCGGGCGCGGGCGAGCGCCTCCTGCTTGGCCCGGGTCTTGGGCCCGGGGCCGCGCATGTAGTGCTTCTCCGGGTGGTAGCGGTTCCTGCCGGTCAGGAAGTCCCTGGCCTGGACGAGGGCGGTCTCGAGGGCGCACGCGAGGGCACGCATGGGAGGGCTCCGGAAAGCGCCGCTTCTTCGGGGCGGCGACGGTTCCTTCGTACAGGAACACCTTTTCGAAAGTGTTGCGCGCCCTACCGGCCGGCGAGCACGTTCGGAAGCCACAGCGTTACGGCCGGGACATAGGTCACCAGCGCCAGGATCAGCACCAGCATGGCGAGGAAGGGGAGGGAGGCCCGCACCACCGCCGCCGGCGAGACCTCGCCCATGGAGGCGGTCATGAAGATGAGCGCGCCGACCGGCGGCGTGCACAGGCCGATGACGAGGTTGAGCACGATCATCACGCCGAAATGGACCGGGTCCATGCCGATGGCGAGCACGAGGGGCAGGAAGACCGGCACCAGGATCACGAGCGCCGGCAGCGGGTCCAGGAACATGCCGACGGCGAAGAAGATCAGGTTGAGGACGAGGAGCAGCGTCCAGGGCTGCGGGTCGAGGGCCCGGATGGTGGCGGCGAGCTCCTGTCCGATGCGCTGGTCGGCGATGATCCAGGCGAAGATCGAGGAGGCGCCGAGGATGACGAGCACGGCCCCGGTGCCGTGGGCCGCCCGCACCAGCGCCTCGAGCATGGCCGAGAGCGGCAGCGCCCGGTAGGCGACGACGCCGATGAAGAGCACGTAGACGACGGCGATCGCGCCGGCCTCCGTCGGCGTGAAGATGCCGCCGCGGATGCCGCCGACGATGATCACCGGAGCGAGGAGGGCGAGGACCGCCCGGCCCGTGGCCGCGAGGATCTCCCGCCCGGGCGCCCGGGCCGAGCGGGGCAGGTCGAGCCGACGGGCGCAGAGATAGACGACGACGCTCAGGCCCGCGGCCATCATGAGCCCCGGCACGATGCCGGCGAGGAACATGGCCCCGACCGACTGGTTCGCCAGCACCGCATAGATGATCATCGGGATCGAGGGCGGGATGATCGGCCCCATGGTCGAGGCGGTGGCGACGAGGCCGGCGGCGAACTTCGCCGGATACCCCTCCTTCTTCATCGAGCGGATCAGGAGCGGGCCGACGGCGGCCGCGTCGGCGACGGCGGAGCCCGACACGCCCGCCATCACCACCGAGCTGATCACGCCGACCTGGCCGAGGCCGCCGCGGACGTGCCCGACGAGGGCGCGGGCGAAGGCGAGGATGCGGTCGATGACGCCGCTCGCGGTCATCAGCTCGCCGGCGAGGAAGAACAGCGCGATGGCGAGGAGCGCGAAGCTGTCGATGCCGCCGACGAAGAGCTGCGGCACCACGGTGAGCGGCAGCTCCGGCCGGATCACCAGGAGGGTGAACACGGAGGCGCCCAGGAGCGCGAAGACCAGCGGCAGGCCGAGCGCCGTGAGCCCGACCATCACGGAGAGGAGCAGCGCCAGCGCCATGTCAGGAGCCGCGCCGGATCCGGACCGCCGCGTCGAGAAGGAGGAACATCAGCCACAGCCCGCCGCCGACCACCAGCGACCAGTACAGCCATTGCACCGACAGGGGCAGGGCCGTGTAGCGGTCGTAGGTGGTGAGGTCGACGAGGTCGAGGCCGTGCCAGATCATGAGCGACAGGAGCGCCGCGCCGACCGCCGCCCCGAAAGCGATCAGGAACCGCCGGGCGGCAGGCCCCGCCGCCTGTTCGAGCATGTCGACGCGCAGATGCGCCGTCCGCGCTGCGGCGAGCAGGACGAGCCAGACGAAGAGCAGGCGCAGGAGCTCCTCGCTCCACGGGGTCGACAGGCCGAGGAAGTAGCGCGCCACCACCTGGAAGAAGGCGAGCGCCGCGATCCCGGCGAGGATCGCGGCGCAGACGAAGTCGATGAGG
>DATLFZ010000303.1:0-3546 GCA_035540795.1 Beijerinckiaceae bacterium
CGTCGGGTCCTGCTCGCGCTGGATCTCGGTGACCACGTCGAGGACGGTCTGGTTCGGCCGCCGGGGCACGCGGAAGGTGGCGAGGGCGCCGGTCTCGGTGCCCCGCCAGACCTCGACGACGAGATCCGTCTCGGCCGGCCGGGTGGCGCCGGGGGCGACGTGGACGCTCACGAAACGCGCCGATACACCGGCCCGCCCTCAGCTGCCCGGATGGCGGTGGATGTCCGGGAAGAACACGTCCTGCCAGCTCGCCGGCTTCGCCGGGATCAGGCCGACGCGGCTCATGAACTCGGCGTAGCCCATGATGTTCTTCGGCACCATGGTCCACTCGTTCTCGGAGGCCCGGATGAGCTTCTCGGTCGCCTCCGGCGTCACCCGCGACTTCTCGGCCTTGACCCAGAGCGCCGCCATCCCGGCCGGATCGGCGGCGATCATCTGCATGGACTGCTCGAGCGCGGCGAGGAAGGCCTGCACGACCTTCGGCTCGTCCCGGTAGAGCTTGTCCATCGCCCAGACCGAGTTGAAGGTGTGCGGCCCGCCCATGACCTCGTAGCTGTCGAGGACCTTGCGGACGCGGGAATCCTCGAGCTGGGTGTACTGGAACGGCGCCGACGTGAAATGGGCGGTGATCTCCGAACGCCCGCTCAGCATGGCGGCGGTGGCGTCCGGATGGGACATCGACACGGTGAGCGGGTCGAGCCTGCCGTGGTTGCCCGGCCCGAATTCCTTCTCGGCGGCCATCTGCAGGGTCACCGCCTGGATCGAGGTGCGCACGGCCGGGAGCGCGATCTTGTCCTTGTCTGTGAAGTCCTTGAGCGTCTTCACGTTCGGGTTGATGGTGTTGAGGAAGAGCGGCATCGAGTTGAGGGACGCGACGCCCTTCACGCCGAGATTGGCGCGGGTCCGCGCCCAGATGGTGAGGAGCGGGCCGACTCCGCCCGAGGCGAAATCGAGGTTGCCGGAGATGAGCGCCTCGTTCATCGGCGTGCCGCCGGTGAACTGGACCCATTCGGTCTTCGCCTCGAGGCCGAGCTTGCGGGCGTGCTCCTCGAGGAGTTGCTTCTCCTCCATGATGGTCAGCGGCAGGTAGCCGATGCCGAACTGCTTCGCGATCCTGACCGTGCGCGCCTGCGCCCGGGCCGGCGCCACGGACAGGGCGAGCGACGTGGCGGCGAGCGCGAGCACGGAGCGGCGGGTGGCGGTCATGGCGGGTCCTCCCGGAAGGTCGCGGCGCCGTTCCGCGCCTTGCCGGGAAGGGTAGAAGCGGCCCGGGAACGGGTCAACACGACAGCCGCTTCGGATCGCCGGCGCCGAGCCCGCTACGGCGCCTCCGCCGCCGGTTGGGGCGGGGTCCAGCGCAGGACGGGCTGGCGGGCGGCGCGGGTCTCGTCGAGGCGCCGGCGGGGCGCGTGGAAGGGTGCGCCGGTGAAGCGCTCCGTCTCGCCGCGCTTCGCCCGCATGGCGAGGTCGCGCAGGGCGGCGACGAAGAGGTCCAGCGACGCCTTCGATTCGGACTCCGTCGGCTCGATCAGCATGGCCCCGTGGACGACGAGCGGGAAGTACATGGTCATCGGGTGGTAGCCCTCGTCGATCATCGCCTTGGCGAAGTCGAGGGTGGTCACGCCGGTGTCCTTGAGCCAGGCGTCGTCGAACAGGACCTCGTGCATGCACGGCTTGTCGCCGAAGGGCAGGGACATGAGGTCCGACAGGCAGGAGCGGACGTAGTTGGCGTTGAGCACCGCGTCCTCGGAGGCCTGGCGCATGCCGTCCGAGCCGTGCGCCAGCATGTAGGACAGCGCCCGCACGTACATCCCCATCTGCCCGTGGAACGCGGTGATGCGCCCAAGCGGCGAGGCGCCGTCCGCCTCCGGCGCGTGCTCGACGAGCGCGAACTCCCTCTCCCGCTGGCGGGAGAGGGCTGGGGTGAGGGAAGGCTCGGTATCGACCCTCACCCGGTCGCCTGCCGGCGACTCGACCTCTCCCGCGCCGCGGGAGAGGTGCACGAACGGCACCGGCGCGTAGGGCGCGAGCCGCTCCGACAGCACCACCGGGCCGGCGCCCGGGCCGCCGCCGCCGTGCGGGGTGGAGAAGGTCTTGTGCAGGTTGATGTGCATGGCGTCGATGCCGAGGTCCCCCGGCCGTGCCTTGCCGACGATGGCGTTGAAGTTGGCCCCGTCGCAGTAGAAGTAGGCGCCGACGGCGTGCAGGGCGGCGGCGATCTCCGCCACCTGCGGCTCGAACAGGCCGCAGGTGTTCGGGTTGGTGAGCATGATCGCCGCCACGTCGGGGCCGAGGAGCTTCCTCACGTCCTCCACGTGGACCCAGCCGTCGTCGCGGGCGGGGACCGGCTTCACCACGAAGCCGAGGAGCGCCGCGGTCGCCGGGTTGGTGCCGTGGGCGGAATCGGGCACCAGCACGGTGCGCCGGCTCGCCCCCTCGCCCTTCGCCTCGATGGCGGCCTTGATCGCCATCATGCCCAACAGCTCGCCGTGGGCGCCGGCCTTCGGGCTCAGCGCCACCGCGGGCATGCCGGTGAGCGTGGTGAGATAGCGGGCGAGCTCGTGCATGAGTTCGAGCGCCCCCTGCACGGTCGAGACCGGCTGCAGCGGATGCACGTCCGAGAAGCCCGGCAGGCGGGCCATGCGCTCGTTGAGGCGCGGGTTGTGCTTCATGGTGCACGAGCCGAGGGGGAAGGGCCCGGTGTCGATGCCGTAGTTCTTCTGGCTGAGGCGCACGTAGTGGCGCATGGCCTCGGGCTCGGACAGGCCGGGCAGGCCGATGCTTTTGCGCTCGAGCCCGCCGAGCCGCGGGGAAAAGTCCTCCGGCACGTCGATGTCGACACCGGTCGTCTCCATCCGGCCGATCTCGAACAGGAGCGGCTCCTCCTGCAGGAGCGCCCGGTTGCCGGTGAAGGTGCGCGGCGCGGTCCCGGCTTCGGCGGCCCCCGAGGCGGGATCGTCGCCCTGGAGGCGCGCGGCCGCCTCCGGGGTGCCGGCGGCCGGATCGGCGGCGCCGTGCGCCTGCGGCGCGGTGGGTCGGCCCTGGCGGTTCAGCATGGAAAGGCTCCGTTGGCGTCCGGGCGCGCGGGATCGGATTCGGCGACAGGTCGCCGCGGCCGCTCGGCCGCCGCGGCCAGGATGGTCTCGACGACGCCGTCGAGGTTCTCGCGGACCTCGTGGTTCCAGAACCGGACGACGCGGTAGCCGGCCCGTTCGAGGTACGCGGTGCGGGTCTCGTCGCGGCGGCGGGCCGCCTCGAGCCCGTGCTGCTCGCCGTCGAGCTCGACGACGAGCCGCAGCCCGTGATGGGCGAAATCCGCGAAATACGGTCCGATCGGCGCCTGCCGGCGAAAATGTCCCCGCTCCCCTTCGAGCTGCTTCAGGGCCGCCCAGAGCCGGCGCTCGAACGGCGTCGCTTCGCGCCGCAGCCGCCGCGCCCGCGGCGTGCGGGGATCGCGCCGATCAGCGGTCATCGCGACCTCCCGTCCGCCGGGCGGAGGGCGCCGCGGGTGAGGGCCAGGCGCCCTCCCTCCCCGCCGCTTCGCGG
>DATLFZ010000304.1:0-37188 GCA_035540795.1 Beijerinckiaceae bacterium
TTCCTTTTGGGGGCGGGGACTCGCGCGGCGGGAGGGCGTTCTCCTGTCATACCGGCCCGCCTTCCCCGCATTCCCCCCTTGTACGGTGGGCCGAAGACTTCAGGAGCGTCCCTCGGGACGCTCCTTTTTCTTTTTGGAGCCGGTCAGCGGGGCCGCGCCGCCGGCAGCGTCAGCGTGATCCGCTTGCCGGTGCGAGGGTCGAGGACGGTGAGGGTCATGGCGCGGGCCTCCTGACCCTGAGAGCCTGCCCCAACAGGGCGCTCGGCGCGGTGCGCCGCCGCACCCCCCTTTCGCGGGGGTGCGCTCCCGAAGAACGATCCTCCGCTCTGCGCCCCTGCGTGGCTTCGGCCGGGGACGACGGGGTCCGAAGTGGCCGCGCCGTCGCCTTCAGCGCACGTCGGTGGCGAGGTGGAACAGGCAGTCGCCCCGCTCGGCGCGGCCCATGGCACGGCGGCAGACCACGAGCCCGTCGGTGCGGAAGGTGCACGGCACCGGCTCCCGGGCCGGATTGTCCGAAAAGTGGATCCAGCCGGCGAGGTCGCCCTTGCGCACCTCGTCGCCGAGGTCGACCACGTGCTCGAAGACGCCGTTCTCGGGCGCGTAGACGTAGTAGTCGCGCCCGCGCACCTCGACGATGCGGGTCGGCGGCGGGGCCGGGCCGCCGGGGGGCTCGCGCAGGATGCCGAGGCGGTGCATGACCCGGCGCACGCCGGCTTCGGCGAGGGCGAGGCCGGTGCGGTCGACGCCGCCGCCGCCGCCGTACTCGCCGCCGAGGCTCGGCACGCCGCGCCGGTTGGCCGAGCTCGCCGAATAGCCCTGCGTCGCGCTGTAGGCCCAGATGAAGGCGAGCGGCGGCGCGAAGGCGTCGAGGAGCGCCCGCGAGCGCCGGTCGAGATCCTCGCGGCCGGACAGGCGCATCGAGCAGAACGGCAGGTAGTCGAGGGAGGCGCCGCCCGCGTGCAGGTCGATATAGGCGTCGGCCATCGGCAGGAGCACGCTGTCGATGTAGTGGGCGATGCGGCTCGTGGGACCCCCGTCCGGGTCGCCGGGAAAGGCCCGGTTGAGGTTGCCCTGGTCGAGGGGGGAAACCCGGGTGGCGGCGAGCGCCGCCGGCAGGTTCGCCGCCGGCAGCACGATGACCCGGCCGCGGACCTCGTCGGGCTCGAGCTCCCGGATGAGGCGGGTCAGGGCGATTTGGCCCTCGTATTCGTCGCCGTGGTTGGCCGCCATCAGCAGGATGGTCGGGCCCGGACCGTTCCGGATCACCGCCATCGGGATGAGGATGTCGCCGTAGGCGGAGCGGGTGACGGAATGGTGCAGGTGGAGCCAGTCGACCTGCTTGCCGTCGCGCTCGAAGTCGATCTCGGTCCAGAGGGAGGGAGGCTTTTCCACGGGTCTCGTCCGGTCTGCGGGGGCGGAAAGCGGAAGCGCCGCCCCGGAGGGCGGCGCCGGTTCACTCGAACCACACGCCCCACATGCGGGGCACCCGGTAGGGCTGAAAACCCTTCACCCGGGTGAGCGCCGCCTGCTTGGTGGTGGTGTTGCCGAACTTCAGCTGCATGACCTGCTCGTACATGTAGGTCTGCGCGTCCTTCCAGGCCTCGAGGCGCTTCTCCTTGGTCGGCTCCGTCTGCAGGCGGGCGTAGAGCTCGTCCCACTTCGGATCCATCAGGAACTGGGTGCGCGAGGGCCCGGTGAACTGGCTCACGGCGAGGGCCGGCCCGAGGGGGGTCTGCGCGCCCATGGCGCCCATGAACACGTGCCAGGCCTGCTTGTCCTTGTTGCGGATCTGCAGGCCGGTCGCCCAGTCCTGCACCACGAGCTGCACGTTGACGCCGATCGCCTTGAGCTGCTGCTCCATGACGAGGGAGGCCTTGTACATGTCCTGGTAGTTGGTGTTGGTCATCAGGATGAGCGGTTCGCCCTTGTAGCCCGACTCCTTCAGGAGCTTCTTGGCGAGCTCGGGATTCTTCATGTTGTAGAACTGCTTGCCGGCATCCGTGTAGTAGGGCGTGCCGGGATACTGCCAGCCGACGTCGAGCTCGAAGGAGCCGTCGGTGGCGACGTCCATGATCTCCTCGAGGTCGAGGGCCGCCTGGATCGCCTTGCGGAAGGTCAGGTTGTCGGTCGGCGGGTTGACCATGTTGACGAACGCCATCTGGATCCAGAAGCGCTCGTAGTCGTAGACCTTGATCCGATCGCCCTTCTCCTTGGCGAGGCGCTGCGCGGCCTGGGTCGGGATCGCCTCGACCACGTGGACCTCGCCCGTCTCGAGCGCGGCCGCCCGCGCGCCGTCCTCCTTGATGATGCGGAAGGTGACCGTGTCGAAGAACGGCTCCTTCCTGCCGCCGAAGCCGTCGCGCTTGTCGCCGACCGGCTTGTACTCCTCGAAGCGCTGCAGCTTCACGTGCGAATCCGGCACCCACTCGACGAAGCGGTACGGGCCGGTGCCGACGATCGGCTGCAGGCGGCCCATCTCCTGGTTCGCCTGCTCGGCCGGAATGATGCCGTAGGGCGTCCCGTAATCGCTGAAGATCTCCAGGAAGATGGGCGCCGGCCGCGGCGTCTTGATCACCACGGTGGCGTCGTCGGCCTTCTCGATCGAGGCGACGTTGAGCTGGCCCTTGTTGACGCTCGCCCGCCGGTAGCGCTCGAGGGAGGCGACCACGTCGTCGGCCGTCATGGTCTTGCCGTTGTGGAACTTGACGTCCCGGCGCAGGCGGAAGGTGAAGGTGGTGTTGTCGTCCGAGGCCGAGAACGACTCCGCCAGCATCGGCACCACGTCCATGTTCTCGCCGCGGGTGATCAGCGGCTCGAAGATGTGCATGGTCACGTTGCGTGCGGCCTGCGTGCGCGAGAAGTGCGGATCGAGCGTGTCGGGCCCGCCGCCCATGGCGACCACCGCGTCGCCGCCGCGCTTCTGCGCCATGGCCGCCGGAGCGAGGGCGAGGCCCGCGCAAAGGGCCAGGACGATCGCGGCGCCGAGCCGCCTCCCAAAGGTGCTCATGGCGTTTCCCCTCCGTTTCCCGGAATTTCCGCAGGGAGAGCATGACGGCGGCTTCTGTGCCGCGCAAGGCGGAAATGTGCGCCTCGCGACCGGGGCTTCCGCGGCGCCCCGGCTTCGCCTAGGACGAGCGCCCCGGGAGACCCGCATGCCCCTCGTCACGCCCTTGCCGACGGACCATTCGCCCGACGTGGCGGAGCTCGCGAAGTTCTTCTTCGAGACCCTCGGCTTCGTGCCGAACAGCGTCCTGACCATGCAGCGCCGGCCGGAGATCGCGAAGGCGTTCATCGGCCTCAACAAGGCGGTGATGGCGAATGCGGGCCGGGTCACGAGCGAGCAGAAGCGCCTGATCGGCCATCTCGCGAGCCGCACCGCCGGCTGCCGCTACTGCGAGGCCCACACCGCGCTCGCGGCCAAGCGCTACGGCGCGAGCGACGCCCGGCTTTCGGCGATCTGGGACTACCGGACGAGCCCGCTCTTCACCGAGGCCGAGCGCGCCGCCTTCGACTTCGCGGTCGCCGCGGCGGCGGTGCCGAACGCGGTCGGGCCGGAGATCGCCGAGGCCCTGCGCCGGCACTGGGACGAGGGCGAGATCGTCGAGATCCTCGGTGTCGTCGCCCTGTTCGGGTACCTGAACCGCTGGAACGACTCGATGGGCACCACCCTGGAGGAGGGCGCGGCGGCGGTCGGGGCCGCCCATCTCGCCCCCGCCGGCTGGAGCGCGGGCAAGCACGGGTGACCTCAGCCGCTGCGCAGGTCGAACTGCGCGACGACGCTCGGCTGGATCACCTTGGCATGGAGGGTGAGGAGCACGAGCTGCGCGTCGAGACTGTCGCCGGACTCGAGCGCCGCCTCGATGCGCCGCTCCACGCGCTCCGTCAGCACCGGGTCGTTCGCGTTCGAAAAGATCTCGGCGCCGACCATGCAATAGCCGACGATCTCGGCCGCGGCCCGGTAGGATTGCGGCGCGGGCTCCGGCCCGACCGCGTGGTCCTTCAGGAGGTTCACCACCGTGAGCTTCACCGCCTCGGGGACGAGCCGCGGATGCAGGTCGACCGAGCGCAGCGCCTCGTCGAGCTGGCGGAGATCCGCCGAGCGGCCGAAGATGCCCATGAAGCCGATCGAGGAGCGCCGCCGCATCCGGAACCTCCGAGGATACCCGAAAAGCCTACCGCGCCGCCTTGCGGATGGCGAAGACCAGGATCCCGTCCTTCTCCTCCTGCCCTTCGAGGGCGTCGCCCGTCTCCTGGAGGAGGTGGGGGATGTCGATCGCGGCGAGGGGATCGGTGCACTCGACCATGAGCGTCGCGCCGGGAGCGAGCCCCTTCAGCGCCTTGCGGGTCTTGAGGGCGGGCAGCGGGCATTTCAGGCCCTTGAGGTCGAGGCGATCGGTCATCGGGTCCTGGACTTCGCGCGCGGGTCCCCACACCTATGGCGGCGGGGTGCGCGAGTCGAGGAGCGGCGGTTGAGCGAGGCGATGGCGGCAACGACGCGCCCGGGCCCGCTCACGCCCGTCGACGACGCCCTCGCCCGGCTCGCCGCCGCGCTGGCGCCGGTCCCCGCGCGGGAGGTGGCCCTCGCCGAGGCCGCCGGCCGCGTGCTCGCGGAGCCCCTCGTCGTCCCCGCGCCGGTCCCGCCGCGCGCGCTCGCCCTGCGCGACGGCTGGGCGGTCGCCGCCGCCGACACGGTGGGCGCGTCGCCCTACGGCCCCGTTGTCCTCGCCAATGCGCCTGCCTTCGTGCGCGCGGGCGAGCCGTTGCCGGAGGGCACGGACGCGCTCCTTCCGCCCGACGCGGTGGTTCTCGGCGTTGCGGAGGCGAGCGAGTCCGCCGCCCCGGGCGAGGGGGTGCGCCGCCCCGGCGCCGACGCGGCGGCCGGGCACGTCCTGCGCCCCGCGGGCGTCCGGCTGCGGCCGCTCGACCTCGCCGCGGCGGGCGCCGCCGGCCTGTCCCGCTGCACCGTGCGGATCCCGGTCCTCGGTCTCGCGGGCGAGAGCCCCGGGCTCGACCTCCTCGCCCGCCTCGCCGCGCAAAGCGGCTTCTCCGTCTGCCGGGACGGCTCGGCGGATGCCTCGCTGCGCGTGATCGCCCGCGGCCCCGGCGAGGCCGGCCCCCTCGCCGAACTCGCCCTGCGCCCCGGGGAGGTCGCTTTCGCCGTCGACCCGCCGGTCGTGGCGGTGCCCCGGCGGCTCGACGGGGCGCTCGCGGCCTGGCTCGTCCTCCTGCGGCCGCTCCTCGAGCGGGCGGCGGGCGCGGCACCGGTCGCGCCGCGCTCGGGCCCGCTCCGGCGCAAGATCGCCTCGGCGGTCGGCCTCACCGAGGTCGCGCTCCTGCGGGCGGACGGGGACGGGTTCGATCCCCTCGCCGTGGGCGACCTGCCGCTTTCCGCGATCGCCGCCGCCGACGCGTTTCTCGCGGTGCCGCCGTCGAGCGAGGGTTATGCCGCCGGCGAAACGGTCCGGGCCTTTCCGCTGTGAGCGCGCAGCCGTCCCGGCCCGGCCCCGTCCAGGAGCAGTTCCTCACCGTGCTCTCCCGGGACGAGGCAGTGCGCCGCTTCGAGGCGGTCCTCGACCCGCGCCCGCTCGGGGCGGAGCGGGTCGCCCTCGCCGACGCCCTCGGCCGGGTCCTCGCCGAGACGCTGCGCGCGCCGATCGACGTGCCGCCCTTCGACCGCGCCTCCGTCGACGGCTTCGCGGTCCGCGCCGCCGATCTCGCCTCGGCTGGGGAGGGCGCCCCCGTGCGGCTCCGCCTCACCGGCGAGACGGTCGCCTGCGGCGGCGCGCCCCGCCTGCCGGTGGAGGCCGGCACCGCCACCGCCGTCGCGACCGGGGCGCCGATTCCCCGCGGCGCCGACGCCATGGTGATGATCGAGCACACCGAGCCCGCGGGCGACGGCATCCTGGTGCGACGCGCCGCGAGCCCGGGCCAGTTCATCGGCTTTGCCGGCTCCGACATCGCCCGCGGCGAGACCGTATTGCGCCGAGGCACGCTCGTCGGCTCCCGGGAGATCGGCATGCTCGCCGCCTGCGGCTTCGCCGCGGTGCCGGTCTGGCGCCGGCCGCGCATCGGCGTGCTCTCGACCGGGGACGAGCTCGTGGCGCCGGGCGGCGAGCTGCGCCCCGGCGCCATCTACGACGCCAACGGCGCCGTCGTCTGCGCGGCGGTGGCCGAGAACGGGGGCGCGCCCGTCTTCTACGGCGCCGTGCCCGACGAGGAGGCGGCCCTCGAAGCGGCCATGCGACGCGCCTTCGGCGAATGCGACGCGCTCATCCTGTCCGGCGGCACGTCGAAGGGGGAGGGGGACCTCTCGCACCGGATCGTCGGCCGCCTCGGCGCGCCGGGGATCGTTGCGCACGGGGTGGCGCTCAAGCCCGGCAAGCCGCTCTGCCTCGCGGTCTGCGACGGCAAAGCGGTGGTGGTGCTGCCGGGTTTCCCGACGAGCGCCATGTTCACCTTCCACGACGTCGTCGCGCCGGTGCTGCGTCGCCTCGCCGGCCTGCCGCCGCGGCCGGAGGCCGAGGTCCTGGCGCGCGTGCCGGTGCGGGTGCCGTCCGAGCTCGGCCGGACCGAATACGTGATGGTCTCCCTCGTGGAGGCCGAGGACGGCTGGCGCGCCTACCCGACCGGCAAGGGCTCGGGGGCCGTGACCGCCTTCGCCCAGGCGGACGGATTCGTGACCGTCGAGGCCCTCGCCGACGCCCTGCCGGCGGGCACGCAGGCCCCCGTCCGGCTGCTCGCGCCAAATGTGCGCCCGCCGGACCTCGTCGTCGCCGGCAGCCACGACGTGGGGCTCGACCTCGTTGTCGACCGGGTCGCGGCCGCGGGAGCGAGCGTGCGCGTCCTCGCCGTCGGCTCCCTCGGCGGCCTCGCCGCCGCCCGCCGCGGCGAATGCGACCTCGCGCCGATCCACCTGATGGATCCCAAGTCGGGCCGCTACAACGAGGACTTCCTTTCGGAAGGGCTCGAGCTCGTCCCCGGCTGGCGGCGGTTCCAGGGGATCGTTTTTCGCAAGGGCGACGCCCGTTTCGAGGGGCGGGACGCGCAGGAGGCGGTCGCCACGGCCCTCGGCGATCCGGACTGCCTGATGGTCAACCGCAACCCGGGTGCCGGCACGCGCATCCTCGTCGACGGCCTCCTCGGCGGGAAGCGTCCGGACGGCTACTGGAACCAGCCGCGCTCGCACAACGCCGTCGCCGCGGCGGTGGCCCAGGGTCGGGCCGATTGGGGCCTCGCCATCGCCCCGGTCGCGGAGGCCTACGGCCTCGGCTTCATCCCGGTCGCGGAGGAGCACTACGATTTCGCCCTCGTGAGCGCGCGCCGCGAGCGGCCGGGGGTCCGGGCATTTCTCGCCGCCCTTGCCGAGCCGGAGGTCGCGGCCGGCCTCGCGGCGCTCGGCCTCCGGCCCGCCGGCTCCGCTTTCCCAGACCCGCCCCATTCCCCCGCCAGTCTCGCCCCATGATCGCCCTGTCCCGAATCCTCCTCGCCTGTACCCTGCTCGGCGCCGCGCCCGCGGCGGCGGAGCTGCGCGGCCACGGCGGTCCCGTCCGCGCCCTCGCGGTCGCCCCCGACGGGCGCCAGGCCATGTCGGGAAGCTTCGACCAGTCCTCCATCCTGTGGGACCTCGCCCAGGGCGCCGCCCTCGAGGTGCTGCGCTTCCACGACGGGGCGGTGAACGCCGCGCTCGCCCTGCCGGACGGGCGCTTCGTCACCGGGGGCGAGGACGGGCGCCTCGCGGTCTGGCGCGGCCGCGCCCGCGAGCCCGAACGGGTGATCGCCGCCCATGACGGCCCGATCGTCCATCTCGCCTTCGCGGAGGGCCGGATCGCCTCCGCGTCCTGGGACGGCACGGCGCGGCTCACGCGCCTCGACGGCGGCGAGGGACCGGTGCTGAAGGGGCACCAGGGCAACGTCAACGCGGTCGCCTTCAAGCCCGACGGCCGGGTCGTCACCGCCGGCTACGACCTCACCCTGCGGATCTGGAACCCGGACGGCAGCCCCGGGGCGGTGATCACGCTGCCGAGCCCGCTCAACGCCGTCGTCGCCGCCCCGGATGGGGAACTCGCCGCGGCGGGCGCCGACGGCAAGGTGCGGATCCTCTCGGCCGACGGCGCCCTCCGCGCCGAGGTAGAGAACGGGCGCACGCCGGTCATCGCGCTCGCCCTGTCGCCGGACGGGAGCCGGATCGCCGCCGCCTCGGTCGGCGGATCGGTGGCGATGATCGAGCGGGCGAGCGGGAAGGTTCTGTTCACCCTCGTCGGGCCCGGCCTGCCGGTGTGGTCCCTCGCCTTCAAGCCCGACGGCAGCGAGCTCCTGACCGGCGGCACCGACCGGCTCGTGCGGCGCTGGGACATGCGCACCGGCGAGCATATCGGCCCGGTCGTGCCGACCCGCACCGGGGACCTCCTCGCCGGCTTCTCCGGCGACCGCGGGGCCGAGGTCTTTCGCGCCTGCGCCGCCTGCCACACGCTCACCCCGGACGACGGCAACCGGGCCGGGCCGACCCTGCACGGGGTTTTCGGACGCCGCATCGCCACCGCCCCGGGCTACAACTTCTCCGAGGCGCTGCGCGGGATGGACATCGTCTGGGACGCCCGCACCATCGCCGAACTGTTCGAGGTCGGTCCGGCCCGCTACACCCCGGGCACCAAGATGCCGGAGCAGACCATCAACGATCCCGCCGACCGGGAGGCGCTCGTCCGGTTCCTGGAGCGCGCGACCCGGCCGCGGTGACCGAATCGGCATGGCGCGCCCCATCTTTGGTGCGAGCCATGCATTGACTTCACGCCGGGGGGCCCGCATATGTCTCCCCGTAGCGTCAGCGCCCGAATCGAGGCGCGTGAGCGAGGCGCGTGAGAGGCTGCGAAGGCAGCCGAGGCCTCCTTCTTCGCTCGCTATCTCCCAGACCGCCCCATCACGCGGGTCGTCCCGTTCGAGCCGGATTCCCTGGCCCGCTCGCGTGCGGCCGTTCGGAATGCGGCTCCCCGCTGCTTTCGAAAGACCAGAATGACCAAGTTCACCGATCTCGGCCTCGCCGCGCCGCTCCTCAAGGCGCTCGCGCAGGAAGGCTACGAGACCCCGACCCCGATCCAGACCCAGGCGATCCCGAGCGTCCTCGCCGGGCGCGACCTGTGCGGCATCGCCCAGACCGGCACCGGCAAGACGGCCGCCTTCGCGCTGCCGATCCTGCACCGCCTCGCCGAGACGCCGCGCCAGCCGGGCCGCAAGGCCTGCCGCGTCCTCGTCCTGAGCCCGACCCGGGAGCTCGCGAGCCAGATCGCCGACAGCTTCAAGGCGTACGGGCGCCATCTGCGCCTGTCCACGACCGTCGTCTTCGGCGGCGTTCCCCTCGGCCGGCAGGAGCGGGCCCTCGCCAACGGCGTCGACGTGCTCGTCGCCACGCCGGGCCGGCTCCTCGACCTCATCGACCGGGGCGCCCTCGGCCTGCGCCAGGTCGAGATCCTCGTCCTCGACGAGGCCGACCAGATGCTCGACCTCGGCTTCATCCACGCGCTGCGCCGCATCGTCGGGCTGCTGCCGAAGAAGCGCCAGACGCTGTTCTTCTCGGCCACCATGGCGGCGACCATCGCGAGCCTCGCCGATGCCTACCTCACCGACCCGGTTAAGGTGGCGGTCGCCCCGGTGGCGACCACCGCCGAGCGGGTCGAGCAGAGCGTGATGTTCGTGCCGACCGCCCAGAAGCAGGTCCTGCTCCAGCGGGTGCTCGAGGACCGCTCGATCGAGCGCGTGCTCGTGTTCACGCGCACCAAGCACGGCGCCGACCGGGTGGTGCGCCACCTCGACAAGGCCGGCGTCCAGGCGGCCGCGATCCACGGCAACAAGAGCCAGCCGCAGCGCGAGCGCGCCCTCGCCGGCTTCCGCTCGGGCCATTGCCGGGTGCTCGTCGCCACCGACATCGCCGCCCGCGGCATCGACGTCGAGGGGGTCACTCACGTGATCAACTTCGAGCTGCCGAACGTGCCGGAATCCTACGTCCACCGGATCGGCCGCACCGCCCGGGCCGGCGCCGCCGGGGTCGCGATCTCCTTCTGCAACGGGGAGGAGCGGGCCTTTCTCAAGGACATCGAGAAGCTGACCCGTCTGCGGGTGCCCGTGGCGGCCCTGCCGGCCGGTCTCGCCGAGGCGGCCGCCGCCGTCGCCGCCGAGCCGGAGCCCCGGGGCGAGCGGCGCGAGCGGCCCCGGTCCGGCCGGCCCGACCAGGGCCGCGGTCCGGGTCGCGGCCCGCGCCCGGGCGAGCGCGCCCGGGCGGCGCAGCCCGCCCGCGAGGAGCGCCGCGAGCAGCCCCGCCGCGACGAGCGCCGCCGGGACGAGCGGCCCCGCCGCGACGAGCGTCCGGCGCAGGCCCGTTCCGGCCGCGCCCCGCGCCGGGACGGCGCCGACGGCCGCAACATCGCCTGGCTCGGCGGGGCCGTGCGGTCCTGACGACCTATCGCCGCGCGCCCCCAAAGATGCTAGGAACATCCGGCATCCGAAGGGGCGCGCGGTGACGATGACGTTGGACTCGGAGGTCCACTCCCTCCGCCAGGTGCCGATGTTCCGGGACATCGATCCGGCCCGGCTCAAGCTCCTCGCCTTCACGAGCGAGCGGGTGCGCTTCGCGCCGGGCCAGCGCTTCTTCGTGCAGGGGGACGCCCCCGACGCCGCCTACGTCATTCTCGAAGGGGCCGCCGACGTGGTCCTCGACACCCCCGGCGGCGCCGTCAAGGTGGCCGAGCTCGGGGCCAGCGCCCTCGTCGGCGAGATGGGCATCCTGTGCGACAGCGCCCGCACGGCGACCGTCGTCGCTTCCGCCGCGACGACGGCCCTGCGCATCGACAAGCGGGTCTTCCTCGAGCTCCTGACCCAGTTCCCGCAGATGTCGCTCGCCGTCATGCGCGAGCTCGCAAAACGTCTCGAACGGACCAACGCCCAGCTCGCGGACGCCCGGCGCTAGGTTCCCCGTGAGCGACGGCGTCCCGACGCTCGCGCCGCGCGCGGCTCCGCGGGCCCGCTGGCGCGAGCCGCAGACATGGCGCCTCGCCACCGGCCTCGTCCTGTTCGTGTTCGCGCTCACGCACTTCCTCAACCACGCCGTCGGGCACGTCTCGGTCGAGGCCATGGAGGCGGTCCAGACCGTGCGGCGCGGCTTCTGGCGCTCGCCGCCGGGCGCCGTGCTCCTGTGGGGCTCGGTCGCGGTCCATGCCGGCCTCGGCCTGTGGAAGCTGATCCGCCGTCGGACCTGGCGCATGGCGCCCTGGGAGGCTGTCCAGATCGGCCTCGGCCTGTCGATCCCCTTCCTCGCCGCGGCCCACGTCGCCGCGACCCGCGGGCTCAACGCGCTCTACGGCTTCGACGACCGCTACACGTTCCTGCTCGCCCTGCTCTGGCCGGGCCTCGCCTTCAGCCAGTCCCTCCTCCTCCTCGTGGTCTGGCTGCACGGGGTCGTCGGCCTGCATTTCTGGCTGCGCACCATGGGCTGGTACAGGACCTGGCGGCCGTTCCTGTTGGTCCTCGCCGCCCTCGTCCCGACCGTCTCGATCACCGGCTGGATCGAGGCCGCCCGCCGCCTCGCCCTGACCCGGCCGCAGCCCGACTTCCCCCCTTACGTGTTCGAGCGGGGCGGGGCGCTCATCGACGCCGCCCAGACGGGCGTGTGGACCGTGTTCGGGATCGCCGCCGCGGGGCTCGTCGCCCTGCGCCTGCGCGACTGGTTCCGCAGCGGGCCGACCGTCACCTATCCGGGCGGGCGGGCCGTGCGCGCCACGGCCGGCGCGACGCTCCTCGAGATCAGCCGCGCCGGCGGGGTGCCGCACGCCTCCGTTTGCGGCGGCCGCGGCCGCTGCACCACCTGCCGGGTCCTGGTGAGCGAGGGCGCCGACGCGCTGCCGCCGCCGAACCCGGTCGAGGCGGACGCCCTCGCCCGCATCGCCGCGCCGCCCGGCGTGCGGCTCGCCTGCCAGGTGCGACCCCACCACTCCCTTTCGGTGCGGCCGCTGATCCCCCTGCGCTCGGCCGAGCCGACCCTCGGCCGGGACGCCTATCGCTGGGGGGTCGAGCGCCACATCACCATCATGTTCGCGGACCTGCGCGGCTTCACGACCCTCGCCGAGCGCCTCTACCCCTACGATTCCGTGTTCCTCCTCAACCGCTACTTCGAGCTCATGAGCGAGGCCGTCGAGCGGCACGGCGGCGAGGTCGACAAGTTTCTGGGCGACGGGATCATGGCCCTGTTCGGGGTCGCCCCGGGCCGCGGCTCCGGCAGCCGGGACGCGCTCCACGCCGCCCGGGACATGCTGGCCGCCCTGCGCCGCCTCGACCGGGAGTTCGCCGACAGCATCGGCGAGCCGCTGCGGATGGGCATCGGCATCCACATGGGGCCGGCGGTCCTCGGCCGGGTCGGCGGCGGACGGCAGGCGGGGCTCACGGCGCTCGGCGACAGCGTCAACATCGCGAGCCGCCTCGAGGGCCTCAACAAGGAGCTCGGCACCGCGGTGGTGGTGTCGGAGTCGACCCTCGCGGATGCGGGCCTCGCCGTCGCCGGGGCCGAGGTCCGGGAGGTGCCGGTCCGCGGCCGCGAGGTGGGCCTGCGCGTCGCCGCCGCGCAGGACCTCGCCGGGCTCGAGGAGGCCGCCGCCCCCGCGCGGTGAACGAGGCTCACTTGACCGCCGCCCCGCGAGGCCGCAACCGTGGCGGGGCTCGGGGGAGAAGCGATGGATCTCGGTGCGCGCCTGAAGGGCCGGCATGTGCTGATCACCGGCGCGTCGAGCGGGCTCGGCGCCCATTTTGCCCGGCTCGCCGCCCGCTGCGGCGCCGGCGTCACGATCGGCGCCCGCCGGCGCGACCGGCTCGAGAGCCTCGCGGCGGAGCTGCGGGCGCTCGGCGCCGCGCACGCCCTCGCCCTCGACCTCGACGTCACCGACGAGGGCTCGATCGAAGCCGCCCTGGACGCCGCCACGACCGAGGCGCCCCTCGACGTCCTCGTCAACAACGCCGGCATCGCCGGAGGCGGTGCCGCCCTCGACACGCCGGCGCCTTCCTTCGACGAGGTGATCGCCACCAACCTGCGCGGCGTCTGGCTCGCCTCCGTCGCCGCCGCGCGCCGCTGGCGCGACGCCAAGCGGGACGGCATCGTCGTCAACGTCGCCTCGATCCTCGGTGTCCGCGTCGCCGGCGGGGTGGCGCCCTACGCGGTGTCGAAGGCCGGCGTCGTGCAGATGACCGCGGCGCTCGCCCTCGAATGGGCCCGCTACGGCATCCGCGTGAACGGCATCGCCCCCGGCTACATCGAGACCGAGATCAACGCCGGCTTCTTCGCCACCGAGCACGGCCAGGCGATGCTGAAGCGCATCCCGACCCGCCGCCTCGGCCAGCCCGAGGACCTCGACGGCGCCTTCCTCCTCCTCGCCACCGACGCCTCCGCCTGGATGACCGGGGCGACGATCCCCGTCGACGGCGGCCACCTCGTCTCCGGCCTGTGAAGGCGGACCCGGCCGGGATCCCGGCCCTCTACGAGCGTCACGCCCGCGCCTTCGACGAGGCCCGCGGCCGCTCCCTTTTCGAGCGCGGGTGCCTCGACGACTTCGCCGCCCTCGTCCGGCCGGGCGGGCGCGTCCTCGACCTCGGCTGCGGCTCCGGGGAGCCGATCGCCGGTGACCTGATCCGCCGCGGCTTCCGTCTCACCGGCATCGACACCTCGCCGACGCTGATCGGCCTGTGCCGCGAGCGCTTCCCTGGGGAGGAATGGCGGGTCGCCGACATGCGCGGCCTCGCCCTCGGGCGCACCTTCGACGGCCTCTTGGCGTGGGACAGCTTCTTCCACCTCGCCGCCGACGACCAGCGGGCGATCTTTTCGGTCTTCCGCGCCCATGCGGCGCCGGGCGCGCCGCTCCTGTTCACGACCGGGCCCGCCGCCGGGGAGGCGATCGGCGCCTTCCAGGGCGAGCCGCTCTACCATGCGAGCCTCGCTCCAAACGAGTACCGCAGCCTCCTCGCCGGGCACGGTTTCGAGGTCGTGAGGCACGTCGCCGAGGACCCGGAATGCGGCGGCCACACGGTGTGGCTCGCACGGCTGTTGTCGTGACCCGGGCGACGGACATAGGGTGCGCCGGACAGGATGGCGCCATGGACTTTCGCATCTCGCCCCGCATCGAGGATTTCCGCAGCCGCATCGCGGTCTTCGTCGAGCGGGAGCTCCTGCCGCTCGAGGCCGACGCGGGAAGCTACGACGCCCACGAGAACATCCGCCTCGACCTCCTGGAGCGGGTCCGCGCCAAGGCGCGGAGCGAGGGGCTGTGGTGCATCCAGCTGAAGCGCGAGACCGGCGGCCAGGAGCTCGGCCGGGTCGGCATGGCGGTGTGCTACGAGGCCATGAACCGGTCGATCTTCGGCCCGGTCGCCTTCAACTCCGCCGCCCCGGACGACGGCAACATGATGCTCCTCGAGGCGGTCGGCACCCCCGCCCAGAAGGAGCGCTGGCTGCAGCCGATCGTGCGCGGGGAGGTGCGCTCCGCCTTCGTCATGACCGAGCCGCATCCGGGCGGCGGCTCCGACCCCGGCATGATGCTCACCCGGGCCGAGAAGCGCGGCGACCGCTACGTGATCCGCGGCCGAAAGTGGTTCATCACCGGGGCCGAGGAGGCGGCGCATTTCATCCTGATGGCGCGCACCTCGGACGATCCCCGCACCGGGCTCACCGCCTTCCTCTACCACCGGGACGATCCCGGCTGGCGCATCCTGCGCCGCATCCCGATCATGGGACCGGAGGAGCACGGCGGCCATTGCGAGCTCGAATTCGACGGGCTCGAGATCCCGGCCGAGAACGTCCTGAAAGGGGAGGGGGAGGGCCTGCGGGTGACGCAGATCCGCCTCGGCCCGGCCCGCCTCACCCATTGCATGCGCTGGCTCGGCCTCGCCAAGCGCTGCATCGAGATCGCGCAGGACTACGCGGGACGGCGCGAGGGTTTCGGCATCCGCCTCGCCGACCGGGAGAGCATCCAGCTCATGCTCGGCGGCCTCGCCATGGAGATCGAGATCGGGCGCCTCCTCGTCATGAAGGCGGCCTGGGAGCTCGACCGGGGCGGCAAGGCCCGCAAGGAGGTGTCCATGGCCAAGGTGCAGGTGGCGAACGTCCTGCACAAGGCGGCCGACACGGCGATCCAGATCAACGGCGGCCGCGGCTATTCCAAGGACACCGTCCTCGAATGGATCTACCGCTACGCCCGCCAGGCGCGGCTCGTCGACGGGGCCGACGAGGTCCACCGCATGGTGCTGAACCGCTTCCTCACCAAGGAGGGCGGGGATTTCTGGCTCTGGCCGGCGGCGGAGAGCTGACATGCTTCTGGGGGTCATCGCCGACGATTTCACCGGCGCGAGCGACATCGCCAACACGCTCGCCAAGGGCGGCCTATCGACGATCCAGTTCCTCGGCGTGCCGGAGCGCGAAGCGCCGGCGGGCTGCGAGGCCGGCGTCGTGGCCCTGAAGAGCCGCTCGATCCCGGCCGAGGAGGCGGTCGAGATCTCCATGCGCGCCTTCGAATGGCTGAAGGCCCAGGGCTGCCGGCAATACGTGTTCAAGTACTGCTCGACCTTCGACTCGACGCCTCAGGGCAATATCGGACCGGTCGGCGAGGCGCTGGCGCGGGCGCTCAACGTGCTCGGCGTGCCGGCTTGCCCGGCCTTCCCGACCACGGGGCGGACGGTCTACCAGGGCCACCTCTTCGTCGGCGACCGGCTCCTCAGCGAATCGGGCCTCGAGCACCATCCCCTCAACCCAATGACCGACCCGGACCTGCGCCGCTGGCTCACCCGCCAGACGCGCGACCCGGTCGGGCTCGTGCCCTGGAACGTGGTGCGCCTCGGCGGCGGGGCGATCCGCCTCGCCCTCGCCGAGGCGGTGGCGAAGGGGCAGCGCCTCGCGATCGTCGACGCGATCACCGACGACGACCTCTGCGCCATCGGCGAGGCCTGCGCCGAGGCGCCGCTGCTCACCGGCGGCTCCGGCATCGCGCTCGGCCTGCCGCGAAATTTCATCCGCGCCGGGCTCGCGAGCGGGCAGGGCAGCGCCTTTTCCGGCGTCGAGGGGCCGGAGGCCGTCCTCGCCGGCTCCTGCTCGCGGGCGACGCTCGGTCAGATCGAGGCCCACCGCAAGAACCATCCGGTGCTCGAGGTGGAGGTCGAGGCGGTGATGGAGGGGCGCACGGACCCCGCCGCCCTCGCCGCCTTCGTGCACGAGAACCGGGGCCGCGGGCCGCTCGTCTATTCCTCGGCGCCCCCCGAGCGGGTGCGCGCCCTCCAGGAGCGCTTCGGCCGCGAGCAGGTCGCGCAGCGCCTCGACGGGCTCTTCGCCGACACGGCGCGGCTCCTCGTCGAGGAGGGCGTGCGCCGGCTCGTCGTCGCCGGCGGCGAGACCTCGGGCGCGGTCGTCTCGGCGCTGAACCTCGACGCGGTCGCGATCGGCCCCGAGATCGACCCCGGCGTGCCGGCGCTCGCCGCCGCCGACGGGCGCCCGCTGGCGCTCGCCCTCAAGTCGGGCAATTTCGGCGCGCCGGACTTCTTCGCCAAGGCGCTGCGCATCCTCGGAGACCCCTCGTGACGCGGCCCGACTTCACCGCCAACATCGCCTTCCTGTTCCCCGACCTGCCCTTCCTCGACCGCATCGCCGCCGCCAAGGCCGCGGGCTTCGACAAGGTCGAGTGCCACTTTCCTTACGAGTTCGGGATCGCCGAGCTGAAGGACCGGCTCGCGGCCTCCGGCGTGCGCATGACCGGGCTCAACACCCAACCGGGCGACCGCGCCCGCGGCGAATGGGGCAAGGCGGCGCTCGCCGGCCGCGAGGCCGAGTTCCGGCAGGATTTCGAGCAGGCCGCGTCCTACGCCCGGGCGCTCGGCTGCCGCGTCATCCACGTGATGGCGGGCACGGTCCCGGCCGCGCAGGACCGGCCGGCGGCCTTGCGGACCTATGTCCAGAACCTGCGCCTTGCGGCGCGGGAGGTGGCGGCGGACGGCATCACCCTGCTCCTCGAGCCGCTCAACCACAGGGACGCGCCGGGCTACCTCGTCTCCCGGTCGGACGACCTCGCCGGCATCATCGCCGAGATCGGCGAGCCCAACGTGAAGCTCCTGTTCGACGTCTACCACGTGCAGATCATGGAGGGGGACCTGATCCGCCGGCTGGAGAAGCACCGGGACGTGATCGGGCACGTGCAGGTGGCGGGCGTCCCCTCCCGGGCGGAGCCCGACGCCGACAACGAGGTCAACTACCGGGCGATCTTCGCCGCGCTCGAGGCGATCGGCTACCGCGGCCTCGTCGGCCTCGAATACAAACCCCGCGGCGACACGGTCGCGGGCCTGCGCTGGATGCGGGACCTCGGCTTCTGAGTCGTCGCCCGCGGACGTTTCAGCGAACGTAACGGGGCGCGAAACAACCCCGGCCCGCCCCTGCGTCGCGCAAGAAAACCGCGCAACACGGCCCTCCTATCGGTGCCGCCATCGAAGACGGCCTCGCGCCGCAAGGGGATGGCACCATGATCGGACTCTTTCGGATCACCAAGATCAGCGCGGTTCTGGCGGCGGCGATCGTCGCCACCTCGCAGATGACCCTGTCGGCGCCGGCGGTCGCGCCGGGCCCCGCCGTCGAGGCGACCCCGGTGGCCGCCGCCGCGGCGCCGGCCGACTGCGCGGCCCAGGCCTGGCCCCACGTCTCCCCCGATTGCATCTCCGACGCCCGGCCGCGGCGGAAGGTCCGGGTCATCGCCCTCGACGCCGCCGACGCGCGGCTTGCCCGCTGAGGAAGACGCCATGGCCGTGCACATCGTGCCGTTCCTCCTCGGCGTCGTCGCCCCGCTCGCCGGCATGAGCTGGGTCCTCCTGCACTGAACCGGTGGCCAAGCGCCCCCGCCTCGCCCAGAATGGCGGCGAGGAGCGCGCGATGGTCACGGTCGGGGTGGTGGGGCTCGGCAGCATGGGAGCGGGGATGGCCCGCACCCTCCTCGCCAAGGGATTTCGGGTCGTCGGCTACGACCTTTCCGAGGCGCGGCGGAGCGCCGTCCCCGGCCTCGTTGCCGCCGCGGACGTCGTCGCGGCGGCCTCCGACGCCTCGGTCCTCGTCCTCTCCCTTCCCGCCGCGGCGGAGGTGGAGGCGGTGGTGCGGGCGTCCGGCCTCCTCGAGGGCGGCGAGCGGACCGTCGTCCTCGACACCACCACCTCCGAGCCCGATGCCAGCCGGCGTCTCGCCGCGGCCCTCGCCGCCGCCGGTCACGGCTTCCTCGATGCCCCGGTCAGCGGCGGCCCGCAGGGCGCCGCGAGCGGGCGCCTCGCCATGATGATCGGCGGCGCGGCGGAGGACCTCGCCTACGCCCGGCCGGTGGTCGACGCGCTCGCGGCGAAGGCCATGCATGTGGGCCCGAGCGGGGCCGGCAACGTGGCGAAGCTCGTCAACAACATGCTCGTCGCCGCCCACATGATCACGACCCGGGAGGGCCTGCGCCTCGCCGCGGCGGCGGGCGTCGACCCGGAGGCGGTGCTCGCCGTCGTCAACGCCGCCACCGGCCGCTCGGCCCTGAGCGAGATCCACTTCCCCACCTGGATCGCGAGCGGCCGCTTCGACAGCGGCTTCACCATGGGCCTGATGCGCAAGGACGTGCGCCTCGCGCTCACGCTGGCGGAGCGCGCCGGGGCCGACCTGCCCCTGGCGCAGGAGGCCGGGCGGCTCTGGGCCGCGCATCCGGCGGACGACCGGGATGATTTCACGCGCATGGGCGCATGGGAGCGCGACGATGCCTGACGCCTTGGTCGACGACGAGGTCGGGGGGCGCATCGCGCAGCTTCTCGAAGGGTTCGGCCTCTCCGGCATCGGCAGCTTCGTCGATGGGGCCGTCCTGGCGGGCGGGGGCGCCCGACAGGAGCTCGTCGATCCGGCGACGGGCCGTGCCTTCGCCGCCTACGCCGACGCGGACGCCTCGGTCGTCGACGCCGCCATGGCGGCGGCCGGGCGGGCGCAGCGCGCCTGGGCCGCGCTCACCGCCTCAGGCCGCGGGCGGATCATGGTCGAGATCGGCCGCCAGATCCGCGCCAACGCCGCGGCGCTCGCCGAGCTCGAATGCCGCGCCGGCGGCAAGCCGATCCGCGACGCCCGGGCCGAGACCGGGCGGGTGGCGGAGATGTTCGAATACTACGCCGGCTGGTGCGACAAGCTGCACGGGGAGGTGATCCCGGTCCCGACCTCCCACCTCAACTACACCCGCCACGAGCCCTACGGCGTCGTCGTGCAGATCACCCCCTGGAACGCGCCGCTCTTCACGGCGGGCTGGCAGATCGCGCCGGCGATCTGCGCCGGCAACGGCGTCATCATCAAGCCGTCCGAGCTGACGCCGCTCTCCACCCTGGCGCTCGCCGTCCTGTGCGAGCGCGCCGGCGTCCCGCGCGGACTCGTCAACGTGCTCGCCGGCGACGGGCGCACCACGGGCCAGGCGGCGGTCGGCCACCCGCAGACGCGCCTCGTGGTGTTCGTCGGCTCGGCCGCGGCGGGGGCGGCGATCGCCGCGACCGCGGCCCGCAACCTGGTGCCCTGCATCCTCGAGCTCGGCGGCAAGTCCGCCAACATCGTCTTCCCGGACGCCGATCTCGATCGGGCGATCCTCGGCGCGCAGGCGGCGATCTTTTCGGGCGCCGGGCAGAGCTGCGTCGCCGGCTCGCGCCTCCTCGTTCACCGCTCCGTCCACGCCCGCTTCGTCGCGCGCTACGCGGCGGCCGCCGCGCGCATCCCGGTCGGGCCGCCGCAGCGGGAGGAGACGCAGATCGGGCCGATCGGCAACGCCCGCCAGTGGGGCCGGATCGACGCCATGGTGCGGCACGCGGTCGGGGAGGGCGCCGCCCTCGCCCTCGGCGGCGGCCCACCGGAGGCGCTCGCCGGCACCGGCGGCTTCTACTACGCGCCCACCATCCTCGACGGGGTGGCGCCGCAGATGGAGGTCGCCCGCGAGGAGGTGTTCGGGCCGGTGGTCGCCGTCACCCCGTTCGACGACGAGGAGGAGGCGGTTTCGCTCGCCAACGCCACGCCGTACGGGCTCGCGGGTGCGGTGTGGACCAACGACGTCGGCCGCGCCCACCGGGTCGCGGCGCAGGTCCGGGCCGGCACTTTTTGGGTCAACGGCTACAAGACGATCAGCGTGATGTCGCCCTTCGGCGGTTTCGGCCGCAGCGGCTACGGCCGCTCGAGCGGGCGCGAGGCGCTGACGGCCTACACGCAGACCAAGAGCGTCTGGGTCGAGACCTCCGCCGATCCGCCTTTCGCCTTCGGCTACGCGCCGCCGCGCGAGGAAACCTGAGATTCAGGACCTGGGCGGCCGCTCCGCCCGTGGCGGGGCGCCGAACCGGCGCCGGTAGCTGCGCGAAAAATGGCTCGCGCTGACGAAGCCGCAGGCGATCGCCACCTCCAGGATCGGCAGGGTGGTCTGGCGCATGAGCGTCTGCGCCCGGCGCAGGCGCAGGTCGAGATAGTGCGCACCGAGGGTGCGCCCGAGATGGGTCCGGAACAGGCGCTCGAGCTGGCGCACCGAGACGCCGGCGCGGGCGGCGAGGGCCGCGCGGCCGGCCGGCTCCTCGAGGTTCGCCTCCATGTGCTCGAGCACCTTGAGGAGCTTGCGATCGGCGATGCCGGTGCGCTCGCGCAGGGCCATGCGCTGCGGCCCGTCGCCGGCCCGGACCTGCGTCTGCAGGAACCACTCGCTCACCGCGGCCGCGAGCGCGCTGCCGTGCGCCCGCTCGATGACCTCGTGCATCATGTCGAGGGCGGCGATGCCGCCGGAGCAGGTGAGCCGGTCCCGGTCGATCTCGTAGAGGTTGCGGGTGACGTCGAGGTGGGGGAAGGCCTCGCGCAGGGCCGGCTGGTGCTCCCAGTGGATGGTGCAGCGATAGCCGTCGAGGAGGCCCGCCCGGGCGAGCACGAACGGCCCGCCCGACACCCCGCCGATGCGGGTGCCGCGGGCGGCGAGCGCCCGCAGCCAGGCGAGGGTCGGCCCGTCGTCGAACAGAGCCGGGTTGCCGCCGGCGCACACGAACAGGAGGTCGAGCGCGACCGCGTCTCCCGCCCTGTGGTCAGGCTGGATGAAGATGCCGTTCGAGGCGGGCACCGGCGCCCCGTCCGGGCCGACATGGCGCCAGGCGTAGAGGGCGCGGCCGGAGAGCGCGTTCGCCGCTCGAAACGGCTCCATCGCCGAGGCGTAGGACATCAGCGCGAAGCCGGGGATCAGCAGGAAGCCGACCGTGGTGGGCCGCTCCGGCGCGCGCGGCCCGTCGCGCAGCGACAAGGTCGTGTCGCTTCGAGTCACGTCGGTCTCGGCTCCCCTCGCCATTGTCGGCGAGCAAACCGGTCCGCTCCGCCCCCGTCAATGCGCTATTCCGCCTTCACGCTCCTCGGCCAGGCGCTGCGCGGCCACCGCGACTGGACGCCCGCCTGGCGCGACCGCGCGCCGCGCACCGAATACGACGTGGTCGTCGTCGGCGGCGGCGGGCACGGGCTCGCCACCGCCTACTACCTCGCCAAGGAGCACGGGCTGACCGATGTCGCCGTCCTGGAGAAGGGATACATCGGCTCCGGCAATGTCGGGCGGAACACCACCATCATCCGCTCGAACTACCTCCTGCCCGGCAACATCCCCTTCTACGAATGGTCGATGAAGCTGTGGGAGGGGCTCGAGCAGGACCTCAACTACAACGCCATGGTGAGCCAGCGGGGCGTGCTGAACCTCTACCATTCGGACGCCCAGCGCGACGCCTTCGCCCGCCGCGGCAACGCCATGCGCCTGCACGGGGTCGACGCCGAGCTGCTGGACCGGGAGTCGGTGCGCCGGCTCTGCCCGTTCCTCGATTTCGACAACGCCCGCTTCCCCATCCAGGGCGGGCTGCTGCAGCGCCGCGGCGGCACCGCCCGCCACGACGCCGTCGCCTGGGGCTACGCCCGCGGCGCCGACCGCCGCGGGGTCGAGATCGTGCAGAACTGCGAGGTCACCGGCATCCGCACCGAGAGCGGCCGCGTGACCGGCCTCGAGACCACCCGCGGTTTCGTGCGGGCGAAGAAGGTGGCGCTCGCCTGCGCCGGCCATTCCTCCCGGGTCGCCGCCATGGCCGGCCTGCGCCTGCCGATCGAGAGCCACGTGCTCCAGGCCTTCGTCACCGAGGGCGCGAAGCCGATGATCGACCACGTGGTCACCTTCGGGGCCGGGCATTTCTACATCAGCCAGTCCGACAAGGGCGGGCTCGTCTTCGGCGGCGACATCGACGGCTACAACTCCTACGCCCAGCGCGGCAACCTGCCGCTCATCGAGAACGTGATGGAGGAGGGGGTCGCCCTGTGGCCGGCCCTGTCGCGGATGCGGGTGCTGCGCCACTGGGGCGGGGTCATGGACATGTCCATGGACGGCTCGCCCATCATCGACCGCACGCCCGTGGAGGGCCTCTACCTCAACGCCGGCTGGTGCTACGGCGGCTTCAAGGCGACGCCCGCCTCCGGCTGGTGCTTCGCCCACCTGATCGCCCGGGACGAGCCCCACCCCTACGCCGCCGCCTACCGCCTCGACCGCTTCGCCGTCGGCCGCCTCGTCGACGAGAAGGGCGGGGGCGCCCAGCCGAATTTGCACTGAGCCATGCGGATCGCCTGTCCCTATTGCGGCGAGCGCCACGGCGACGAGTTCGCCTATCACGGCGACGCCACCGTCACGCGGCCGGAGCCCGGGGCGCCGGAGGCCGCCTTCGCCGACTACGTCTACCTGCGCGACAACCCGGCCGGCCCGCACCGGGAGCTGTGGTACCACGGCCCCTGCCGCTCCTGGCTCGTGGTGACCCGGGACACCCGCACCCACGCCATTTCCGACGTGCGCTTCGCCCGCGGCCGCGACGGCGCGGAAGGGGAGGGCGGGTGATGGCGCAGCCGAACCGGCTGCCGGCGGGCGGCCTCGTCGACCGCGCCGCGACGCTGCGCTTCACCTTCGACGGGCGCGCCTACGAGGGCCACCCCGGCGACACCCTCGCCTCGGCGCTCGTCGCCAACGGGGTGCGGCTGCTGGCCCGCTCGTTCAAGTACCACCGGCCCCGCGGCCTGCTCTCCGCCGGCTCGGAGGAGCCGAACGCCATCTTCGAGATGCGCTCCGGCTCGCGCCGGGAGCCCAACACCCGCGCCACCACCATCGAGCTCTACGACGGGCTCGAAGCGGCGAGCCAGAACCGCTGGCCGTCCCTGTCCTTCGACCTCCTCGGGGCGACCTCGTTCCTGTCGCCGGTGTTCGTGGCGGGCTTCTACTACAAGACCTTCATGTGGCCGGCGGCCGCCTGGGAGAAATTCTACGAGCCGCTCATCCGCCGCGCCGCCGGGCTCGGCCGCGGCCCCGACCGGCCGGATCCGGACCATTACGAGAAGGCGCACCTGCACTGCGACGTGCTGGTGATCGGCGCGGGCCCCGCGGGCCTCTCCGCCGCCCTCGCCGCCGGGCGCACCGGCGCCCGCGTCGTCCTGTGCGACGAGGATTTTTCGCTCGGCGGCAGGCTCGCCGCGGAGCGGCTCGAGATCGACGGGAACGACGCCCGCGACTGGGCCCGGGCGGCGGAGGCCGAGCTCGCGGCGATGCCCGAGGTGCGCATCCTGCGCCGCACCACCGTCTTCGGCGTCTACGACCACGGCGTCTACGGCGCCGTCGAGCGGGTCGCCGACCACCTGCCCGTGCCGCCGCCGCACGTTCCGCGCCAGCGCAGCTGGCGGATCGTGGCGAAGCGCGCGGTGCTGGCGGCCGGCGCCATCGAGCGGCCGCTGGTCTTCGGCGACAACGACCGGCCCGGGATCATGCTGGCCGGCGCCGTGCGCGCCTATCTCAACCGGTTCGCGGCGGCCCCGGGGCGGCGCCTCGTCGTCTATACCGCCGGCGACGATGGCTGGCGCACCGCCACCGACGCGCTCGCCGCGGGCCTCGCCGTCGAGGCGGTCGTCGATGCCCGCGCCGAGGTGCCGGCCGGACCGGCGGCGGCGGTGCGCAAGGCGGGCGGCTTCGTCTTCCCCGGCGGCGCCATCGTCGGCGTCGCCGGCCGGCACGGGGTCGAGCGGGTCACGATCCGCGCCGGCGACGGCATGGACACGCGCCACGCCTGCGACCTCGTCGCCATGTCGAACGGCTGGAGCCCCGCCCTCCACCTCACCTGCCATCTCGGCGGCAAGCCGCGCTGGGACGATGCGATGTCGGCCTTCCTGCCGGACCGGGTCCCGCCGGGCATGACCGTCGCGGGCGCCGCCGCGGGCGCGCAAAGCCTCGCGGCGGCGCTCCGCACCGGCGCCGAGGCCGGCGCCGCCGCCGCGGCCGAGGCCGGGTTCGACGGGGCGCAGCCGCCGCTGCCGCGGGCGCAGGACGAGCCCGTCGCGATCCGCCCCCTGTGGCACGTCCTCGGGCGCGGAAAGGCCTTCGTCGACTTCCAGAACGACGTCACCGCGGCCGATATCGGCCTCGCCGCGCGGGAGGGCTATCGCTCCGTCGAGCACACCAAGCGCTACACGACCCTCGGCATGGGCACCGACCAGGGCAAGACCGCCAACGTCAACGGCCTCGCCGTGCTGGCGCAGGCCCGCGGCGAGCCGATCCCGGCGGTCGGCACGACCGTGTTCCGCCCGCCCTACACGCCGGTGTCGATCGGGGCGCCCGCCGGCCACCACCGCGGCCGCGACTACAAGCCGGTCCGGCACACGCCCTCCCATGCCTGGGCGGCCGAGCAGGGCGCGGTCTTCGTCGAGGCGGGCCTGTGGCTGCGCGCCCAATGGTTCCCGAAGCCGGGGGAGCGGGACTGGCTCGAAAGCGTCACCCGGGAGGTGAGGGCGGTCCGCGGCGACGCCGGCTTCTGCGACGTGTCCACCCTCGGCAAGATCGACGTGCAGGGCCCCGATGCCGGCGCCTTCCTCGACCGGGTCTACGCCAACACCATGTCGACCTTGCCGGTCGGGAAGGTCCGCTACGGCGTCATGCTGCGCGAGGACGGGTTCGTCTTCGACGACGGCACCGCCGCCCGGCTCGGGGCCGAGCACTTTCTGGTGACGACGACCACCGCCAATGCCATCCGGGCGATGCAGCACCTCGAATTCTGCCACCAGGTGCTGTGGCCGGAGCTCGACGTGCAGATGGTGTCGACGACCGAGCAATGGGCGCAGGTCTCGGTGGCCGGCCCGCGCTCGCGGGAGCTGCTCGAGGGCCTCGTCGACCGGGATCTTTCCAACGAGGCCTTTCCCTACATGGCGGCCGGCGCGGTGAACCTCGGCGGGGTCGCCGGGCGCATCTTCCGCATCTCCTTCTCGGGCGAGCTCGCCTACGAGATCGCCGTGCCGGCGCGCCGCGGCGACGCCCTCGTGCGCGCCCTCGCGGCGGCGGGCGCGACGCCCTACGGGACCGAGGCGCTCTCCGTCATGCGCATCGAAAAGGGCCACGTCGCCGGGGGCGAGCTCAACGGCCAGACCACCGCCCGCGACCTCGGGCTCGGAAAAATGCTGTCGACCAAGAAGGACTTCGTCGGCCGCGCCATGGCGGCCCGGGCGGCCCTGAACGAGCCCGAGCGGCCGATCCTCGTCGGCTTCAAGCCCGTCGACCCGGCGCAGCGTCTTCACGCGGGCGCGCATTTCATCCCGCTCGGCGCCGAGGCGCGCGCGGAGAACGACCAGGGCCACATGTCCTCCGTCGCCTTCTCGCCGGGCCTCGGCCACTGGATCGGCCTCGGCTTCCTGCGCGACGGGCGGACCCGCATCGGCGAGCGCGTGCGGGCGGTCGACCTGGTGCGCGGCCGGGACGTGGAAGTGGAGATCGCCGATCCGGTCTTCGTCGACCCGGCCGGGGAGAGACTGCGTGCCTGACCTCGCCCCGGTCCCGTCCCTGCCGGAGGCCTTTTCCGGCCACCACGGCGCCGCCGGCACGCCGGGGGTGGTCCTCGCGGTCCGCGAGGGCCTCGCCGTTGCCGTCGTCGCGGCCCGGCGCGGGCGCGAGGCGGACGTCGCCGCCGCGGTCGAGCGGGCGCTCGGGCTGCGGCCATCGGAGGGGCCCAAGGCCGTCGCCGGCGGCGGGTCGGTCTGGATCGGCGCCGGCCCGGGCCAGTGGCTCGTCGTCGCCGAGGATGCGGACGACTTCGTCTCCGCCCTGACCGGCCGCCTCACCGGGCTCGCCGCCGTCACCGACCATTCCGACGGCCGGGTCGTGCTGCGGGTCTCCGGGCCCCGCGCCCGGGACGCCCTCGCCAAGGGTTTTGCCGTCGACCTCCACCCGCGCGCCTTCGCACCCGGGGACGCGGCGGCGACGCAGGCGGCCCATATCGGCGCGCAGATCTGGCAGGTCGACGACGCGCCGACCTACGACGTCGCCGTCGCCCGCTCCTATGCGGCGAGCTTCTGGTCTTGGCTCACCGCCTCCGCCGCCGAATTCGGCGCCGTGGTCGAACCCGTCAGCGGGGCGGCTCCGCCGCCGTGACCGGAGCGGCGCCGACCGGCGCCGCGCGGCGCCGGCGTGCCCGGCGGGACATCATGTTGAGCCCCTCGACCAGGGCCGAGAAGGCCATCGCGGCGTAGATGTAGCCCTTCGGCACGTGCACCCCGAAACCTTCCGCGATCAGGGTCATGCCGATCATCAGGAGGAAGCCGAGGGCGAGCATCACGATGGTCGGGTTGTCGTGGATGAAGCGGGCGAGCGGGTCGGCCGCGAGCAGCATCACCCCGACGGCGATGATCACCGCGATCACCATCACCGGCACGTAGGTGGTCATGCCGACGGCGGTGACGATGCTGTCGATCGAGAAGACGAGGTCGAGGAGCAGGATCTGCACGATCGCGGCGCCGAAGGTGAGGCTCGCCGCGCCGGTGTCGAACAGGTCGGGCCCGGGATCCGGGTCGACGTTGTGGTGGATCTCCTTCGTCGCCTTCCAGACCAGAAAGAGGCCGCCGGCGATCAGGATGAGGTCGCGCCAGGAGAAGGGGTGGCCGAAGGCCTGGAAGATCGGCTGCGTCAGCTGCACGATCCAGGCGATGGTGGCGAGGAGCCCGAGCCGCATCACGAGGGCGAGCCCGATGCCGATCCGCCGCGCCCGGGCGCGCTGCGCCTCCGGCAGCTTGTTCGACAGGATCGAGATGAAGATGAGGTTGTCGATGCCGAGCACGACCTCCATCACGGTGAGCGTGAGGAGGGCGGCCCAGGCCTTCGGCTCGAGGGCGATCTGGAGGAGGGCGTCCATGGTCTCGTTCGGGTCGATGGTTCGGCGGGATGTGCTGCGGCAACTCTCCTCGCACAACGGAGCGCGGAAGCATTCGTTGCATCCGCACCGGCGCAGCTCTCCAGGCGAGGCGCCCACGCCCCCGCGCGGACGGCGGGTCGCCGAAGGTGGGCGCGCGATCCTTCTCCCGGCGGGAGAAGGTGGCGCGAAGCGCCGGACGAGGGGCGGACGGCGACGGAGGGGTGCGCCCCGTCGTGCCTCCTCCGGTGCCGTTTCTCCCCTCACCCGGTCGGCGCTGGCGCGCCGACTCGACCTCTCCCCGTTGGGAAGAGGTGCGCGTTCCCTCTCCCCGCTCGCGGGGAGAGGGTCGGGGTGAGGGGCCGGGTGAGCAGGTGCGACCTGTCCGGCGCGGCTCCGCCCTCACCCGGTCGCGCCTGCCGGCGCGACTCGACCTCTCCCCTGCGGGGAGAGGTTCTTAGCGCTGCATGCCCCAGCGCTGGACGGTGCGGCGCTCGATGGTGCGGAAGACGACGGATTCGACGAACAGGCCGATGAGGATCACCGCCAGCAGGCCCGAGAAGACCTTTGCCGTCTCGAGCTCGGCCCGGGCCTCGAAGATGTACCAGCCGAGGCCGCCGGAGCGGGACGAGACGCCGAAGACGAGCTCGGCGGCGATGAGCGTGCGCCAGGCGAAGGCCCAGCCGATCTTGAGGCCGGCGAGGATCGCCGGAAAGGCGGCCGGGATGAGCAGGAGGCAGACGTAGCGCGGCCCGCGCAGGCCGCAGTTGCGGCCGCTCATGCGCAGGGTCTCGGGCACGCTGCGGAAGCCGGTGAGCGTGTTGAGCGCCACCGCCCACAGGACCGAGTGGATGATCACGAAGACGAGCGACGGGGTGCCGAGGCCGAACCAGATCAGCGCGAGCGGCAGCAGCGCGATCGCCGGCAGCGGGTTGAACATCGCGGTCAGCGTCGACAACAGGTCCGAGCCGATGCGGGTCGACACCGCGAGCGTGGTCAGCACCGCGGCGATCAGCAGCCCGGCGGTGTAGCCGTAGGCCAGCGACTTGAGGGAGGTCGAGACCCGGTCGATCAGCGTCCCGTTGGCGATGTCGCGCCAGAAGGTCTCGAGCGTCTCGGTGAAGGAGGGGAACAGGAGCGGGTTGTTGAGGAAGCGCGCGTAAAGCTCCCAGATCAGCGCCAGCACGATCAGGATGGCGGCCCGCCGCGCCGCCTCGTTGTTGACGAGGCGCTCGGTCAGGGAGAGCGGGCGCTCGACGTCGCCGATGCCGGTGGCGTCGATCGGCTCGCGCTCGAACTCCGGCCGCTCGAGCGCGCCGCGGGCGAGGTCGCGGGGGAAGGCGGTGGCGGTCACGCGGCGGCCTCCTCGACGGTCTCGACCTCGTCGCTGAACAACAGGCCGTGGATGCGCTTCGACAGGGCGCCGAAGGCGGGATGGTCGAGGTCGCCGGCGCCGAGCGCGCTCGCGTCGAGCTCGGCCCGGACCCGGCCCGGATGGGGGGACAGGACGAGGATGCGCGAGCCGATGATGATCGCCTCCTCGATCGAGTGGGTCACGAACAGCACGGTGAAGCGCAGCTGCTCCCACAGGGCGAGCAGTTCCTCCTGCATTTTGCGGCGGGTGAGCGCGTCCAGCGCCGCGAAAGGCTCGTCCATGAGGAGCACGTCGGGCTCGAGCGCCATCGCCCGGGCGATGGCGACGCGCATCTTCATGCCGCCGGACAGCATGTGCGGGTAGACGTCCCGGAACTTGGTGAGCTTGACCTTGTCGATGACGGAAAGCGCCCGCTCCTCCGCGTCGCGGCCGCGGAACTTGCCGGTCACCTTCATCGGGAAGAGCACGTTCTGCATGACGGTCTTCCAGGGCATGAGCTGCTCGAACTCCTGGAACACCATCATCCGGTCGGGGCCGGGCGCCGCGACCTTGCGGCCGCGGATGCGGATCTCGCCCTCGACCGGGTCCATGAAGCCGCCGATCGCCTTGAGGATGGTGGACTTGCCGCAGCCGGACGGCCCGAGGATCACGTAGCGGTCGCCCTCGTGCACGGCGAAGTCGACCTTGTAGGTCGCGGTGACGAGGTGCTGCGGCGTCTTGTACTGGAGGGTGACGCCCTGCGCGTCGAGGAGGAGCGGCGACAACCGGGCGCTCCTAGCGGGTGTCGCGGGCGGCAAGCCCCGCGCCGGCGCCGATCGGCGAAGCCATGAGATCCTCCGGTTCGCGGCGCCTGTGGGCGACGCCTTGCCGGCACGGTAGAAGCGCCCGGAAGAGGGGTCAAGGAAGGGCGGCCCGCAGCACCACCACCGCGGCGACGCCGACCGCGATGGTCGCGAGGAGCGGCAGGCGCAGGGCGGCGAGGGCGGTGACGAGGGCGGCGAGGGTCTCGGCCCAGCCGGTGGCGAAAGCGGTCGGGGCCACGACCGCGATCAGCACGGCGGCGGGGATCGCGTCGAAGGCGGCCTTGACCCGGCCCGCGAGCACGAGCCGGTCGGCCACGAACAGGCCGGCGATGCGGGTGGCGTAGGTCACCGCCGCCATGATCAGGATGGCGGCGAAGGTCGCGGGATCGAGGCTCATGCGTCCTCCCGGGCCGGGGCGCGGGGCGCGCGGATGGGCGACGGGTCCTGCGGCGCCATGTCCTGCGGCCGGGCGAAGAGCGCCGCCGCCAGAATGCCGGCGAAGGCGCCCGCGAGGACGTGCCAGGGCGAGCCCACGGTCACATGGACGAGGGCGGCGCAGGCGCCGCTCGCCGCCACGGTCACGGCGGTGATGCGGCCCTTGTTGAACCCGGCGACGAGGCCGATGAACAGGGCCGTGAAGGCGAAGTCGGCCCCGTAGCGCGCGGGATCGCCGAGGAGCGCCCCGGCCACGGCGCCGAGGGCCGAGGAGCCGACCCAGGCGACCGGCAGGGTCGCCGCCATCGCGAACCAGTAGGTCGGCGTCAGCGGGGTCGAGAGGGCCCGCTTCTCCGCGAGCGCCCAGGCCTCGTCGGTGAGGAAGAACATCCCGAGGAGGCGGGCGCGACCGGGAAAGCGCGCCAGCTTGGGGGCGAGGGAGGCGCTCATCAGCACGTGGCGGGCGTTGATGAGGGCGGTCGAGAAGGCGAGCGTCCAGATCGGCACCGGATAGACCCACAGCTCGACCGCCGCGAACTGCGCGCCCCCCGCGAAGACGAGGAGCGACATCAGGGCCACCTCGAGCACCGACAGGCCCTTGCCGGCGGCCACCGCCCCGAACAGGGCGCCGATCGGCAGGCAGGCGATCATCACCGGGGCGATGTCGCGCAGGCCGGCGCGGATGTCGGGGGAGACGAGAAGGCGTCGCATGGGGCGGAGATGGCGGGTCGCGGCGCGGCCGTCTTGGATGAAAGTGCGGCTCAGGCGGCGCGGTAGACGCCCGGCGTCACGCCCATGCGGGCCTTGAAGACGCGGTTCAAGTGGCTCTGGTCGAAGAAGCCGCACGCCGCGGCGACGGCGCCCGGCGCCTCCCCCCGCTCGAGCCGGCGGCTCGCGGCGCGGAAGCGGCGGTCGATCTGGTAGGCGTGCGGCGTGACCCCGACCTCCCGGCGGAAGGCGCGGATGAGATGGGCCCGGGACAGGCCGGCGATGCGGGCGAGTTCCGCGAGCCCGACCTCCTCCGCGAAGCGTTCGTCGAGGACTTCGCGGGCCCGGGCCACCGCCCGGGTCTCCCGGCCAGACGGCGGGGCCGCGGCCGGATCCGCGTAGCGACCGATCAGTTGGGTCAGGAAGGCGACGAGGCGCACGTCCTGCTCGAGCGCCGAGGCGGGGCTTTCGTCCGGGCGCAGTGCCGCGTGGAGCCGGGCGAGCGAGGCCGCGAGCGCCGGGTCGTGGATGACCGAATCCCGGAACCAGGGCGGGCCCGGGAGGGGGCGCCCGGCCAGGTCCTCGGCGATCTCCTGCATCAGCGCTGCCGAGGGATAGAACGTCCGGTACACGAACCCGCCCCCGTGCGGCGCCCCGTCGTGGAGCTCGTCCGGGCAGACGACCGCGACCGAGCCGGCCGGCGCAAAATGCTGCGCGCCGCGGTGGAAGAAGGTCTCGCAGCCGGCGACGATCGCGGCGATCGCGTAGGTCTCGTGGGTGTGGCGGGCATAGGCGTAGCGGCGGAAGGTGGCCCGCAGGAACTCGAGGCCGCGGTGGCGCCGCACGCGCCAGAACACGGCGCTGTCGCCGGAGCGCGCGGCCTCGAGGGCGAATTCGGGGGAGATCGACGCCATGCCCGATCCTGACACGGCGTCCGCGGGCCGTCTTGGACGAAAGTGACCGGGCCCGGAACGGTTCCGGAAGCTTGGGAATTGTACCCGTCAGCGGGTGACGCCTGCGACCAAGTGTGGCATCGTCCGCCACCTTGTCGATCCGTCGGGCGGGAGGCGGTGACGTGAGTATCGAAGCCGCCGCTCTCGGCCGCGACCCGGCCCCCGGTCGGACGGTCCTGCTGGTGGAAGACGAGGTCCTCGTGCGCATCGCGCTCGCGGACGAACTGCGCGACATGGGCCTCGCCGTTCTCGAAGCGTCGACCGCGGACGAGGCCCTGCGCATCCTCCAGGCGGCGGTCCCGATCGACCTGGTCCTCACCGACGTGCACATGCCGGGCAGCCTCGACGGCCTCGGCCTCGCGGCGCGGCTGCGGGCGGACCATCCCGGAGTCAAGGTGGTCGTCGCCTCCGGGCACCTGCCGGCGGACGTGGCCGCCCGGCACGACCTCGACGGCTTCTTCGAAAAGCCCTTCGCCTTCGCCACCCTCGCCCGTCAGCTTCGCGACATGCTCGGGTGAAACCGGCTTGGCCGTAACGGCGTTCTGCAAGCGTGACCGCAGACACGTCCACCGTCGCGCCCGGGAAGCCGCCCAGCGTCCTCGTCGTGGAGGACGAGGTGCTGGTCCGGCTCGTCATCGCCGAGTACCTGCGCCTGTGCGGGTACCGGGTGCTCGAGGCCGCCAACGCCGACGAGGCGGTCCTCGTCCTCAAGCATCCGGATTTCGGGATCGGGGTGGTGTTCACGGACGTGGACATGCCGGGCTCGATGGACGGGTTCGGCCTCGCCCGCTGGGTGCGCCGGCACCGGCCGGGCCTCGCCGTGGTGCTCGCGGGCACCCTCGCCCGGGCCGCGGAGGCCGCCGGCGAACTGTGCCAGGAAGGCCCGGCGATGGCCAAGCCCTACGAGCCGCAGGCGGTCGCCGACCGCATCCGGCGCCTGCTCGCGACGCAGGACCTCTCCTGAGCCGCAGGGGTGGGCCGGGCGCCCGTCCGGTGCTATGGAGGGCCGTGCCCGAACACGGATCGCCGGTGACCCATTCGCTCCACGCGCACGGCGCGAACGACGCGCCCGGTGCGCACGACGCCCACGGCGCGCACGACGCCCATGCGGGCTGCGCCCATGCGGCCGAGCGCTCGGCCCGGGCCGCCGAGGCCCTCGGCGCGGCCGAGGCCGCCTGCCGCGCCCGCGGCGTGCGCCTGACGCCGATCCGGCGCGGCGTGCTCGCGGCGCTGCACGCCACGCACCGGCCGCTCGGGGCCTACGACATCGCCGAGCGGCTCGCGGGGGAGGGGTCGCGCAAGCTCGCCCCGATCACCGTCTACCGGGCGCTGGAGTTCCTGATGGCGGAGGGGCTGGTCCACCGGCTCGCGAGCCGCAACGCCTTCGTCGCCTGCCCGCACGGCCACGCCCACCACGACCTCGTCGGGTTCCTGATCTGCGACGATTGCGGCGGCGTCGACGAGATCGCCTCGCGCGGGCTCGCGCAGAGCCTCGCCCACGTCCTGCGGGAGGAGGGGTTCGAGCCCCGCCTCCAGGTCCTCGAAATCTCGGGCCTGTGCGCCCATTGCCGCGCGCCCGCCGCTTGACGCGTCCGGGCCAAGACCACAGCTACCCCGAGGCGGATCGGCCGGAAAAAATGCTCTCTTCCCTCGACCATGCCGGGCCGGCGGCCCGGAAAGCGACCGTTGCCGTCCGCATCGGCTCCGTCACCATGGGCGGCGGCGCGCCCATCGTCGTGCAGTCGATGACCAACACCGATACGGCGGACGTCGCCGCGACGGCGGCGCAGGTCGCGGCGCTGGCCCGCGCCGGATCCGAGGTCGTGCGGGTCACCGTCGACCGGGCCGAGGCCGCCGCCGCCGTGCCGCACATCCGCGACCGGGTTCGGGCGATGGGGATCGAGGTCCCCCTCGTCGGCGACTTCCACTACATCGGCCACCAGCTCCTCGCCGACCATCCCGCCTGCGCCGAGGCCCTCGACAAGTACCGCATCAACCCGGGCAACGTCGGCTTCAAGGACAAGAAGGACCGGCAGTTCGGCGCCATCGTCGAGATGGCGATCCGGCACGACAAGGCGGTGCGCATCGGCGCCAATTGGGGCTCCCTCGACCAGGAGCTCCTGACCCACCTGATGGACCGCAACGCCCGCGCGGCGCGGCCGCTCGACGCCCGCGCCGTCACCCGGGAGGCCATGGTCCAATCGGCGCTCCTCTCGGCCGAACGGGCCGAGGAGATCGGGCTTCCCCGCGACCGCATCGTCCTGTCGGCGAAGGTCTCGGCCGTGCAGGACTTGATCGCCGTCTACCGGGCGCTCTCCCGGCGTTCCGACTACGCCCTGCATCTCGGCCTGACCGAGGCCGGCATGGGCACGAAGGGCATCGTCGCCTCCTCCGCCGCCATGGGCGTGCTCCTGCAGGAGGGGATCGGCGACACCATCCGCTACTCCCTGACGCCGGAGCCCGGCGGCGACCGCACCGTCGAGGTGCGCGCCGCGCAGGAGCTCCTGCAGACGATGGGCTTTCGCGCCTTCGCGCCGCTCGTCGCCGCCTGTCCGGGCTGCGGGCGCACCACCTCGACCGTGTTCCAGGAGCTCGCCCGCGACATCCAGGACTGGATCGCCGCCTCGATGCCGGAATGGCGGCGCGCCTATCCGGGGGTCGAGACGCTGAACATCGCCGTCATGGGCTGCATCGTGAACGGGCCGGGGGAGTCGAAGCACGCCGATATCGGCATCTCCCTCCCGGGAACGGGGGAGAGCCCGGTCGCGCCGGTCTTCGTCGACGGGCAGAAGATCATGACCCTGCGCGGGCCGACCATCGCCGCCGACTTCAAGGGCGTGGTGCAGGACTACATCGCCCGCCGCTTCGGCTGCGCCCGCACCGCGGCGCAGTGACCCGCCCCCGCGATTCCCGCATGGTGCCCTGACGTAAAGGGCGGCGGAGGCCCCGTTTCGCGCCGCTGCGGCCTGTGCTAGAGACCGCGCCGCGCCGGGGCCGAGCGGCCGCCGAAGAAGACCGAAGGACCGCTCCCGCACCGACGGAGCCTGCCCGGGCCCACGACCCTCCGGGCGATCCAACGAACAGCATCCCTCCATGGCCCACGAGAACGCCGTCGCAACGGGGCACCCCGATTCCCCCGCCCCGCGCCTGACGGCCCTGCCCGAAGCCCACCACAAGGCCGGCTTCTGGACGCTCACCATCGGCTGCGTCGGCGTCGTCTACGGCGACATCGGCACGAGCCCGCTCTACGCCTTCCGGGAGGCCGTGCGCGCCGTCTCCGGCGGCGGCGAGGTGACCCGCGACGCGGTGCTCGGCGTCCTGTCCCTCATCTTCTGGGCGCTCACCCTCGTGGTGACGCTGAAATACGTGTTCATCCTCCTGCGGGCGAACAACAACGGCGAGGGCGGCACCCTCAGCCTCGTCGCCCTGGCGCAGCGCGCCGTGGGTCAGCGCGGCGTCGTCCTCATCCTCGGCGCGGCCGGGGCGGGGCTGTTCTACGGGGACGCCATCATCACGCCGGCAATCTCCGTGCTCTCCTCCATCGAGGGCCTCAACATCGTCACGCCGGCCTTCGAGCCCTACGTGGTCCCGATCACGGTGGCGATCCTGTGCGTCCTGTTCGCGGTCCAGAGCCAGGGCACCGCGAAGGTGGCGTTCTTCTTCGGCCCGGTGATGCTGGTCTGGTTCGCGATCCTGATCCTCACGGGCCTCCTGCACCTGTTCGACGACCCGGCCGTGTTCGGCGCCTTCAATCCGGCCTACGCCATCAGGATCTTCGTCGAGCATCCCGGCGTGTCGCTCATCGTGCTCGGGGCGGTCGCCCTCGTCGCGACCGGAACCGAGTCGCTCTACGCCGACCTCGGCCATTTCGGCCAGGGCCCGATCCGCACCGCGTGGCTCGGCCTCGTCTTCCCGGCCCTCCTGATCAACTATTTCGGGCAGGGCGCCCTCGTCCTCGCCCACCCGGAGACCATCGCCAACCCCTTCTTCCTCCTCGTGCCCGACTGGGCGACTCTCCCCCTCGTCGTCATGGCGACGATCGCCACGATCACCGCGAGCCAGGCGGTCATCACCGGCGCGTTCTCCCTCACCCGGCAGGCGATCCAGCTCGGGCTCCTCCCGCGCATGGAGATCCGCTTCACCTCGGCCTCGCACCAGGGCCAGATCTTCATGCCCCGGGTGAACGGGCTCCTCTTCGTCGGGGTCATGTTCCTGGTTCTCGTCTTCGGTTCGTCGAGCAACCTCGCCAGCGCCTACGGCATCTCCGTCTTCGGCGCGATGTCGGTGGACGCGCTCCTCGCCATCATCGTGATCTGGAAGGGGTGGCGGTGGGGCCTCGGGGCGGCGCTCGCGATCATGGTGCCGTTCCTCGTGATCGACCTGATGTTCTTCGCCGCGAACCTCACCAAGCTGTGGACCGGGGGCTACGTGCCCGTGATCATCGCCACCGTCATGACCGTCATCATGTCGACCTGGCTGAAGGGCACCCGCATCCTGTTCGAGAAGACCCGCAAGGTCGACGTGCCCCTGACCGAGCTGATCGGCATGCTCGAGAAGAGCCCGCCGCACCGGGTCAAGGGCACGGCGGTGTTCCTGACGAGCGACCCCGAGACCGCCCCGGCGGCGCTCCTCCACAACCTCAAGCACAACAAGGTGCTGCACGAGAAGAATGTCGTCCTGACCGTCAAGACCGTCGATACCCCGCGCGTGCCCGAGGACGAGCGCGTCCGGCTCGACCCCCTCGGCGACAGCTTTTGGAAGGTCGAGATGGTCTACGGCTACATGGAGACGCCGAACATTCCCCGAGGCCTCGCCATCCTGCGCAAGCGCGGCTTCAAGTTCGACATCATGGCGACCTCGTTCTTCCTGTCGCGCCGCTCGATCCGCCCGGCGGCGCAGTCCGGCATGCCGATCTGGCAGGACAAGCTCTTCATCGGCCTCGCCAAGACCGCCAACGACGCCACCGACTTCTTCCAGATCCCGACCGGCCGCGTGGTGGAGGTGGGCACCCAGGTGACGGTGTGACTTCAGATGCGGGCGCCGCAGCGGCTCCGCTCATGCGAGTTCTCGTCTGGAACGTCGAATGGAAGCCAGCGACCGGGTTGGCGGGCCGGACGATGCGTTCCCTCATCGAGGATTCCGCGCCCGACGTCGTCTGCATCACCGAGGGGCACGATTCCTTCGCGCCGGGTCCGGGCCATGTGATCGCGTCCGATCCGGACTACGGGTATCCCATCCGCGAGGGCCGCCGGAAGGTTCTGCTCTGGAGCCGGCACCCCTGGACCGACGTGGATCCCACAGGGCACCCGCGCCTCCCGCCCGGGCGCTTCATCGCAGGACGAACGGAGACTCCGATCGGCCCGGTCACAGTGCTCGGGGTTTGCATCCCTTATCCCCGTGCGCATGTCGGCACCGGACGCCGGGACAGAAGGCCCTGGGAGGATCACCGGGCCTATGTCGACGGCCTCGCATCGATCCTACGCCGCCTTTCGGGTTCGGGACCGATGGTGCTGGTCGGCGACTTCAATCAGTTCATCCCGCGACGGACCGCGCCGGCGGACGTGTTCGCGCAGCTGACTGCCGCCCTCGGCGAACTTCGTGTCGTGACGGCCGGGAACATCCCCGGAATCGATCGCCCGGTCGTCGATCACGTCTGCCATTCGGGAGACCTGTGCTTCCACGG